>NZ_JAAELD010000383.1 GCF_024227015.1 Moraxella sp. | reverse complement strand
GTAGTGGCTTGTGGTTGAATTTGGCTTTATTGTTTGGGTGTATGGCAGGGCGTATTGGCATCGGTTATGCCAGAGATTATCTATTAAGTGATGCAGGTCTAAAAGTAGCAAGCTCAGTACGTGCCAAGCTGCTGGGTAAATTAGGTGAGCTTGGGCAGGCGAGACGTTATTTTGGCGCAGATGGCGCGCTATCGACAAAGGCAATCGATGAACCTGATCATCTGATTGGCTATGCTCGGTTTAATGTTCAAAAAATGACTGCCGTGACTACGCCTTTGATTTTGGCGGGATGTGTGGCGTTCTATAGCCCCATGGCGGCGGTGATTTTGTTGGTGACAGCGCCGCTTGTACCGATTTTTATGGCGATTATTGGCATCGCTACCTCTCGTAGAAGCCGTGAGCAGATGGATGCCTTGGCGCAGCTTGGTGGACGGTTCTTGGACTGGATTCGTGGGGTGAATACCTTGTCACGACTCGGGGCGGTGGACATTGCCGTATCAGACATCGCTAATAGCTCAGAAGATTACCGCAAGCGTACGATGGATGTGCTTAAGATCGCGTTTTTAAACAGTGCGGTGTTAGAGTTCTTATCAGCGTTATCGATAGCACTGGTGGCGGTGTATCTTGGCTTTGGTTTGATGGGGATTTTACCATGGGCGAAAGGGCAGCTACTGACAACTTATAGCACGGCATTATTTATCCTACTACTCGTGCCTGAGTTCTATGCGCCACTTCGTCGTCTGGGGGCGGAATATCACGTTAAAGGGCAAGCAACGGCATCTGCCAAATCGATCGCCCCAATGCTTGGTTTTAAGACCAAGGCTTTGGGTGACATTGCCATGACATTAAAGAGCTCGCCTGCCTTTGAACTTAAGAACATTACGGCATTTGGCGATGATGGACGTGTGCGTCTCTCGCCCACGAGCTTGACATTTGGTGCGGGTGAACGTACCGCGGTGATGGGCGAGAGCGGCGCGGGTAAGTCAACACTGCTGCATATTTTGCTTGGCTTTGGTGACTTTGAGGGCGATGTTATCGTCCATGCTGATGGTAAATTGATGCGTTATGCTGATCTTGATGTATCAAGACTACGCGCGGATATCGGCTATCTGTCTCAGACCGTGCCGCTGCTACCGATGTCGATCGCGGATAATTTACGCCTTGCCAAGCCATCTGCCAGCGATGATGAGCTCGTCCAAGTTCTTAAAGATGTCGCCCTGTGGGATATTGTCAATCAGTTGCCAAATGGCATAAACACTGTGCTTGCTGAGCGTGGCGGCGGACTATCAGGTGGTCAAGGTCACCGATTGGCGATTGCTCAGCTACTGCTCCAAGATGCTAAAGTCTGGCTGCTTGACGAGCCGACTGAGCATTTAGATCCTGAGACAGCGTCGATGATTTGGGCGTTATTGGCCAGATTAAGTGCCGGTAAGACCGTAATCTGGGTAACGCATGACAAGGCGCAGGTGGCTGCTGATAATTTTGATAAAGTCTATGAGCTTGGTAAACAGCAAGGCGGTGCAGCATGAATGGACAAGACAGACAAGACGTGCAAGGACTTTTGGATAAACAAGCTAACCATAACAATCAAACCAACATCAGTAAGCGGCCTTTTCGTTTGACCGAGCTATTCACCAGTCAAAAGGTGCTGTGGTTCATCGCGTGGGTATTAGGCATTGCGACCGTGCTTTCGGTGCTAGGGCTGGTCATGCTGGCAGGGTGGTTTATCACCATGGCAAGTGTGGCGGGGATTATTGCTCTAGGCAGTCATGCCTTTAACTACCTAATGCCATCTGCCATCATTCGTGGCTTTGCCATCGCGCGAACCTTTGCCCGTTATGGCGATCTAATGGTGTCGCATCATGCGGTATTTGGACTGTTAAAGGATCTTCGGGTTCGATTTTTTTCGCATTGGGCGAGATTGCCTTTGTCAGCACGCATGAACAACAATGCCATGACACGCAGTAGTGGCGAGACGATGCAGCGTCTGGTCAGTGACATTGATGTCTTGGATGAATTCCCGCTGCGAGTGGTGTCGCCGCTCATCGTTGCAAGCGTGGCTGTCATCGTGTTGTCGCTGTTGGTGCTAATAAGCTTACCTTCGGCTGTCATGACGGTGGTATGTATGGCATTATCGTTGGTGCTTGCCATCATGACTTCGCGCCGCGGCATTACACTTGCCAAGACAGAGAATAGGCTCATTGTCGAACGTAAAAATACCCTACTAAACACACTACCAGCATTGACTTCGCTACTGACATGGGGTAGATGGGGCGATGCGGTAACGCAGATGAACGCCCTTGATGCCAAGCATTCAACGCATACCGCTAATGTGCTGCGCCTAAAAAGACGCACCCAAGCATTCATTCAGCTGATCATCGCCTTAGCTGTGGTGGCGTTATTGGCAGTGGCAGGGCAGTATTTTGAGCAGAATGCGATTGTTCCATTTCGTGTAGAGACGTTAAACAGCTATGCCGATCTAAATCCTGCCATCATCCTTGCCTTAACTCTGGGGGTGTTCGGACTCATGGAAATCATCTCTACACTGGTTGGTGAGCCATTGGCATACGGCAGAAGCGTCAATGCCAAAGAGCGCATTAACGAGTTGATGATGGTCAATGCCAATGAGGCTAAGCAGACATTAACCGGTAGTCTCACCATCACACTAACTGATGTCTCGGTGAAAATGCCGACAGCGGTCATGTCAGCGACAGGCATCAATGCCACGCTAAGCCATCATGCGCCCACTCTCATCATTGGAGCATCAGGGGCGGGTAAGTCCACCTTGCTGGCTACGCTAGCAGGTGAGATACCGTTAGTCGGTGGGCAGATACAGATCAATGGTATAGATTATCAGCGTGTGGACTTTGGTCGCTCGCTGGGATTCTTAGGGCAGAGTGTGGATATATTTGATCAGAGTCTGGCGGATAATTTACGTCTTGGTAAGCCTGCGGCGAGTGATGATGAGCTGTGGGCGGTACTGGATAAAGTGGGACTGTCTGACTGGGCAAAAGCGCAGCCCAAGGGATTAGATACCCCACTGGGTGAATATGGTATGGCAATATCAGGCGGTCAAGGTCGCCGCGTGGCGTTGGCTCGCCTACTGCTGTCGCCAAAAAGTATCTTATTGCTTGATGAGCCTTTTGCAGGGCTGGATACTGCCACTCGCCTAAGAGTGTGGCAGAGTCTTACTGATATGCAAAAACAAGGCGACATAGGCGTACTTGCCATCGCCACTCATCAGCTGTGGGATGGAATGAATGCCGACATACTGCGTGTCGGCTAATAACCAAAAAATCCCCAGATCGGGGATTTTTTATTTTTATTGGGTTTATTTTTTGGATGGTTTATTTGGGTTGTCTTTTTCGGTGATGACAGGACTGTTCGGATCGCCCAAGCTTAGAATCTCACCAAAATTAGGCTCAGCACGTAAGATAAGCTGTTCTTTGGCTAGGATGCCTTGATTGATTTGCACTTTTTTGATGATGCTCATGATTTGTTCGCTGTTCTTTAGCCAGCGCCCGATTTCAAGATAGATCACGTTGCCTTTATGCTCGGTGAATGGAACGCCTTTGATTTTAATCTTATTTAAGATGAAAGGCAGAGGGTCTTTTTTAAATAGCGTGCGATAGGTATTGACTGCAAATTTTGCCAAAGGTGCTTGCCACCATGATTTGCTGTGCAGCTCCAATACATCTGTATCGCTGATCTGGCGCAGTACGACGCGCTGAGTATGGCGATCAAGCTGCAAATGTACCAATTCAAAGTTGCTCGCCACACTGGCGAAAATTCCCTTGAAATTCACCGTCGTAGACAAGCGCAGCCAGCCTTCATGAATTTCAAGCTTAAGATCGTGAACCATGCCGACTTTCTTGACAACATAATTATATAGCGCATCATTAATCTGCGATTGCATGACGGGCGCCTGAATCTCATCGATCAGATTGCTTGTTGCAGCGGCATAGCTGTGCTTGATGCTGCCAAGTGTCTGCTGCCAACTTACGAACAGATCTTCTGCCAGTCGATCGCTGTCCAATCCGCTGATCTGGGCGAAATTCTCTAATAATCCTTGGGGCTTGTCCTGTGGCTCTTCGTTGTGTGAATGCATCGTCATGTCAATAATACGTTAAAATTTCATCCATTGTAACAAATTTCACCACGCTTTCGCAAAATTTTTGTGGGTAAATGGACGTCTAAGACATTATTGATTCGCGGCAATTAACCAAATAAACGGGAACTACTATAAATCACAACCCCAAAAAATCCACCACAAATTCACTATTAGGACGGGCAAACAGCTCATCAGGCTTGCCCATTTGTTCCACCACGCCATGATTCATGATGATCACCGTATCCGACACGGCAACCGCCTCTTCTTGGTCGTGTGTTACCATGATGGACGTGATGCCAATGTCCTTTTGGATTTGGCGTAGGGACGTGCGTAGCTCTTTACGCACTTTGGCGTCCAATGCCCCAAACGGCTCATCAAGGAGCAATAATTTGGGATTTGTGGCAATCGCCCGAGCCAATGCCACACGCTGACGCTGACCGCCCGACAGCTCATGCGGATAGCGGTCTTTGGTGTGGGGAAGTTGAATCAAATCAAGAAGTTCTGCCACTCGCTTAATAATCTCGCTCCCTGTGGGGCGTTGGTGTTTGGGGAGTAGTTCTAAGCCAAAAGCGATGTTTTGGGCGACTGTTTTGTGGCGAAATAGGGCGTAGTTTTGAAAAACAAAACCTATCCCACGCTGTTGCACGGGCGTGTCGGTTACGTCTGTACCGTCAAAATAAATCCGCCCTGTGTCGGACGTTTCTAGCCCTGCAATAATCCGCAAAAGGGTGGTTTTACCACAACCTGAAGGCCCAAGCAGGGTGGCAAGTTCGCCAGAATTGACCGAGAAACTCACGTCATTTAAGGCGGTAAATTCGCCAAAGCGTTTATGAATGTTTTTAATGTCTATGCTCATGGTGGTATCCGTGTTAATGATGAATTTAGGTTTTGGTTTAAAAATTTGTTATTAAGAAAACCGTTCGTGGTGAGCTTGTCGAAACATGAAAAGGTTTTCTTTCACCCTTCGACTTAGCTCAGGGCGAACGGAAAACCTAGTTCAGCATATCCCAAAAATTCGCCCAATTTATTTTAAAAACTCAACTTCGCCCAACCTTTTTACGGCTCATCACATTTTGCACCGCAAGGGTAACAAGGGCAAGCAAGGCAAGCAGACTTGACAGGGCAAAAGCGGTGGTAAAGGCATATTCGTTATAGGCAATCTCAATGAGCAGGGGCATGGTGTTCGTCTCGCCCCGAATATGCCCCGACACGACCGACACCGCCCCAAACTCGCCCATTGCCCGAGCGTTGGTTAGGATAATGCCGTAGAGCAACGCCCATTTGATATTGGGTAGGGTAACGTGCCAAAACATCTGCCAGCCGTTCGCCCCAAGCGTGAGACTTGCCTCCTCCTCGCTGTCGCCAATGGATTGCATGAGCGGAATAATCTCTCGGGCGATAAAGGGAAAGGTTACAAAGAGTGTGGCAAGCACAATGCCTGTGGTGGCAAAGATGATTTTTATACCTAGGCTCTCAAAAAACGAGCCGATGAGTGTATTTGCCCCAAACAGTAGCACAAACATCAAGCCCGCCACGACAGGCGACACCGCAAAGGGCAAATCCAGCAAGGTCGTGATGATAAATTTGCCCCGAAATTTGTGCCGAGTAATCAGGTACGCCAACGCCACGCCAATCACGGTATTGATAGGCAGGACAATGGCGGTGGTGATTAAGGTCAGCTTAATGGCGTGCAGAGCGTCAGGGTCGGCAAGGGCGGACAGATAGGCATTTACGCCGTCTTTTAGGGCTTCATAAAACACGGCAATCAGTGGCACAACGAGCATGACCGCCATAAACGACACCGCCAAAGCGATGAGCGTGTATTTGACCCAAGCAGGGTCTTTGGTGGCAGGGTGGTTTTGATAGTCGTAGGTGGATTGGGTTGCCATGTTATTTCCGTGTTGGGTTTGGGTTTTTAAATGGGTTTTAAAATGGGTAAATCATCATTTGTGCAAATTGCAATTCGCCCCTACAATCTCAAATTTAAAATAAATTTTAATTTAACCATTTTAAAAAATTGATTAAATGATGATTAAATTGCCATTTATTTTATGCTAATCAAATGATAAATTTAATACGGTGTTGTAGGGGTGAATTAC
>NZ_JAAELD010000382.1 GCF_024227015.1 Moraxella sp. | reverse complement strand
TAAATGGACAGTTAATCGCCCAAATGTACGTCTTTGGCAATCACTTGCTGATGGATGGGAAAATTACCGAGCGTCGCCCCTGCTCTGCGGTCAGCAAAATAATGTTGCAGCGTTTCAATGACATTTTGGAACGCCAAGTCTTGCCAAGGGATATCTTCTTCGGCAAACAACGCACATTCTAGGCTCTCGATGCCCACGCCAAATTTGCCATCTTTGAGCGAGCCGATAAATATCATATGAATCTGTCCGATATCGGGTATGTCGTATAGACAATATAGCTCTAACCCACTGCCGATGGCTTCGGCTTCTTCAAAGCACTCACGATTACCGCCATCTTTCATGGTCTCGCCAAGCTCCATAAAGCCTGCAGGCAACGTCCAATAACCATGCCGCGGTTCAATCGCGCGGCGACAGAGCAAAACTTTATCTTCATGGATGAGTAAACAGCCATTGATAACTTTGGGATTTTCGTAATGGATGTAGCCACAAGACGGGCACACAATGCGCGGCAGACTGTCCATCGGCGGGATTTTGGTTTCGGCTAGATGACCACATTGCAGGCAGTAAGGCATGG
>NZ_JAAELD010000381.1 GCF_024227015.1 Moraxella sp. | reverse complement strand
GGGTAAAAGGGATAGGGTGATGAAAAGGGGTTTAGAAGTTTTTTCATAAAATTTTCCATTGGGTTGGGTGTGTGATTTATTTTACAAAAATTCTTTGTAAAAACAAACTTTTTGGCTGCTGCAGGCAATAAAAAACACGGCAACTAATCACCGTGTCTTTTGGGTTTATTTTAAAAACACCCCATAGCCAACATTATCCGTCAAATCTTCGCATTCATAGCCAATCTCGGTCAGTGCGTCCACGATTTGCCGTCCGCTTGTGGGCGTGGCTTGTAGTCCCACCAAAATCCGCCCTTCCGCCGCACCGTGATTGCGATAGTGAAATAAGGTTACGTTAAAATCCTGCCCCAATTTTTCAAGGAAATTTAACAACGCCCCTGGACGCTCGGGGAACATGACACGAAACAGACGTTCATCGGTCAGTCGCCCATGCCCGCCAATCAAATAGCGGACATGCGTTTTGGCGACTTCGTCATCGGTTAGGTCATGGGCTTCATATCCGCCTTTGTCCAGCACATCGGTAATCGTGGCACGCTCTTTTTGACCGTCTTTTAAGCCAATGCCGACAAAGACTTGGGCGACATTGGGGCTGGTGGCGTCTAGGCGGTAGTTAAATTCGGTGATGTTTCGCCCCTGTAAACAGCGACAAAAATCCAAAAACGCCCCTGCCTGTTCGGGCAATTTCACCGCAAAAATCGCTTCTTTGTTCTCACCAATCTCCGTGCGTTCGGCAATATAACGCAAGCGGTCAAAATTCATGTTCGCCCCTGAGACGATTGCCACGCAGTTTTTGCCAGTCAAGTTATGCTCTTTGATGTACTTCTTTAGCCCTGCCAATGCCAACGCCCCAGACGGCTCAACGATGTGGCGATTTTCTTCAAAAATGTCTTTGACGCTGGCACAGATTTCATCGTTATTGCAGGTTATCACGTCATCGATGACCTTGCCTTGACCGTTTGATTTGGTTAAATTGGCAACATCAAAAGGGATTTGTCCGATTTGGGCAACCGCCACCCCGTCTGCAAATAGGCTCACCTGTGGCAGGCGAGTACGCTGACCGTCATTTAATGCGACTTTAAGACACGCTGACCCTTCGGACTCCACGGCAATGACCTTGACATGGGGGGCGACTTCCCCTAAAAATGCCGACACGCCTGCCACCAAGCCACCACCGCCCACCGGCACAAAGACGTATTCCATCTCTCGCCAGTCCTGCGACAGTTCCAACGCCACCGTGCCTTGCCCTGCAATCACAAGCTCATCATCATAAGGGGCGATGTAGGTCATGCCGTCTGTGGTTGCCTTGTCTATGGCAAAACGGTTGGCTTCATCAAAGCTGTCGCCATGCAAATGCACCGTACCACCAAAGGCTTTGACGGCTTGCACCTTGATGTCGGGCGTGGTTTTTGGCATGACGATTAGGTTATTAAGGTTTAGGCGGTTTGCCGAGTAGGCAACCCCTTGGGCGTGGTTGCCAGCGGACGCACAGATGATACCCTTGGCTTTTTGTTCGTCTGATAATTGGCTGATTTTGTTGTACGCCCCACGCAGTTTAAAGCTAAATACGGGTTGCATGTCTTCACGCTTTAGGCGAATGTCATTGCCAAAGCGTGCGGATAATTTGTCCGCCTTATCAAGCGGGGTACGAATGGCAACGTCATAGACGGTGGCGGTGATGATAGAACGGACGTAGTCGGATAGGGTGGTCATGAGTTTTCCTTGTCATAACGAATTTTTATAAAAATCATCAATGCAAAATCGCCCAAATCTGCATAAGCGGACTTGGGCGATGTTTTATGGGCAAGAAGTTTTTTGATTAAGCATCAAGCTGTGCCATGACGTCATCGCTAAAATTGACGTTGGTATAGACTTCTTGAACATCATCCAAATCTTCTAGCATATCAATCATTTTTAGCACACGCTGGGCATCATCGATGTTATCAATATCAGCATTTGTGCTTGGCGACATGGTTACTTCGGCATTGTCCGCTTTTAGCCCTGCATCGGCTAGTGCGTCCACCACCGCCCCGAAATCGTTAGGCTCTGTGATGACAAGCAGACTCTCGCCGTCATTTTCAATATCCGTTGCCCCTGCTTCTAGGGCGACTTCCATGACCTTATCTTCTAATGATACGTCACCAAAGACAATCTCGCCACGCTTAGAGAATAAATACGCCACCGAGCCTGATGTGCCTAGGTTGCCACCGTGTTTGCTAAACGCATGACGAACTTCGCCTACTGTGCGGTTTACGTTGTCGGTCATGGTCTCAACGATGACCGCCACACCGCCCACGCCATAGCCCTCATAGGTAATCTCTTGGACGTTGTCGCCTTCTCCGCCGCCTTGACCACGTTCAATGGCGCGCTTAATCACGTCTTTGGTCATGTTGGCGGCGTTGGCTTTTTCTAGCACGGCACGCAGGCGTGGGTTGTTGACAGGGTCTGGGTCGCCACCTTTACTGGCAGATACGATTTCACGAATGATTTTGGTAAAGATTTTGCCTTTTGCGGCATCTTGTTTGGCTTTACGATGTTTGATGTTCGCCCATTTACTATGACCTGCCATAGAATAAACCCTTAAAAATTAACTTTAAAATACAAAAATAATCGCCTATTTTACCATAAAATTCAACACAATAAACATCTACTGATACAAAATTCAGTGGTCTTTTTTGTGACAATATCAGCACACCATCAAAATATTTGGTAAAATAAGCGCAAAATTTTATCATCAGTCCCTGTATGAAAGCGCATCATAAAAATCCAACCCTAGCCGAACGTATCCACGTCATCATCGAAGGCACAGACACCCGAACAGGTAAGTTCTTTGATGTGGTGCTGCTGATTGCTATTGCATTGTCGGTGGCGGTGGCCATGCTCGATAGTGTGTTGATTTTGCGACTGCAATATGGCCAGCTGTTTTTTTATGCTGAATGGCTGTTTACTATCTTGTTTACCATTGAATATGCGCTGCGATTGTATTCTGCACCGAACCGCAAGCGTTACGCTTTTAGCTTCTTTGGGGTTATTGATTTGTTGGCGCTGCTGCCAAGCTATCTAAGCTTATTCTTCGTGGGTACGCAGTATCTGCTTGTGGTGCGTATTCTGCGTATTTTGCGCATCTTTAGGGTGTTTAAATTACGCTCATACATGCAGCAGGCGGGATTTTTGGCGGCGGCGTTTAAGACCAGTCAGCATAAGATCATCGTGTTTTTCTTATCGCTGCTATTGCTTGTGACGATTTTTGGCTCGGTGATGTATGTGGTTGAAGGTCCTGAGAATGGCTACACCAGTATTCCGTTGTCGATTTATTGGGCGGTTGTGACTTTGACGACCGTGGGTTATGGCGACATCTCGCCCAAGACTCCGATAGGGCAAGCGATTGCAAGCATGGTGATGATTATGGGTTATGCGATCATTGCCGTGCCGACGGGGATTTTTACTGCCGAGCTTACCCGTACGATGCGCCCACAGCTGCATCCCATCAGCTGCCCAAAGTGCGGTAAATTCGGTCACGCATCCAACGCTAAGTTCTGCGACCGATGCGGGCATGATTTACACGTCTAAATGGAGCCAACAAAAAAGCCAATCGCGATGGATTGGCTTTTTTGTTGGATGGTAGTTAAAATTCATAAGTGAGTGATAAGGCGTAGTTACGACCAGGTGCGGTGTAGCGGTTAAAGCCGTTGCCGTCTTTATCGACCATGTTATTGACATTGGCATTGCTAAACATTCTTAGGGTTTCCCAAGGAATGTATTTGACATTGGTGATGTTATAAATACCAGCATTTAGGATAAATTTGCCATCTTTGCCGAATTTTTTTGAGCCATACAAATCATAAATCACGACATTTTTACTACGATTGGCGTTTTGGTAGGTCTCCACAAATTCCGTGTAGCCTGTGCGAGTGCGTTCGGTTTTGGTGTATTTGCCTGTGGCGGAGTCTCTGGTGTAGCCGTCATAGACACAGAAATACTCATAACCGACATACGGACATTCACGAGTGGCTACTTCATATTTTGGTACAACGCCAATACTCTTGGTATCTTCGGCTTTTTTGGCACGAATGCCACGCAGTCGTCCATGAATTTCTCAATCTCTATTGGCTGAAACATAATCAGCACCTAGAATGAGACTGGTTGGCGTGGCGGCGAGTGTATTGATTTTAAATCTGCCATCATGATCGGTCTCAACCCACGCATGGTCTTTGGCGGTGTGATAATTGGCAGATACGCTAAATTTGCCGTTGGTGTTGAGTTTTTCTGACAAATCGGCTTCCATACCAACTTTAATGCCTTTGACTTCGGCGGTGTCTAGGTTGGTTGATTGTAGGCAGATGGCTCGACCGTTGCAACCACCTGTATCGCCTTCCCAGAATTTGGTGTGAATGAAGTTGTCGTATTTGGAGACATAGCCTGCTAGGGTTAGCTTGGTGTTGTCTGTTGGGCGGACTTCAAATTCTAATTCTTGGTTTAAGGAAGTTTCTGCTTTTAGGTTGTAATTTGGCACTTCCATCACGCCAAGTCCTTGGAAGTTGCGATAAATTTGTGTGCCAGTTGGTGCAAGAAAACCTGTGCCGATTTTATAGCGAGCGGTTAATTTCTCTGGGATTAGCTCGTAATCCACCATGCCACTCCAGCTGACTTGGCTGTATTTGGTATCGCTAAGGCTTTTACCTGCACGGTAATTTTCACAAAAACCACCACTGGCATTATTGGTTACGCAAGTTTGATACACACGGGCATTTTCGTCATAACCAAAGACATCGGTC
>NZ_JAAELD010000380.1 GCF_024227015.1 Moraxella sp. | reverse complement strand
CCAAACGCGATGGCAGATCAGAACCAATTGACCTAGAAAAAATCCATAAAGTCATCACTTGGGCGGCTAAAGACCTAAAAGATGTATCCGTATCCCAAGTGGAATTAAAGTCACATATCCAGTTTTATGATGGCATTCGCACCAAGGACATTCATGAGACCATTATTAAAGCTGCCGCCGACTTAATCTCTGCATCGACACCAGATTATCAATATTTAGCAGCGCGCCTTGCCATCTTCCATCTGCGTAAAATCGCTTATGGCGATTACGAGCCGCCACACCTATACGACCACGTCTCTAAATTGACCGAAGCAGGCAAGTATGACAAGCACATCTTGGCTGACTACACTTATGAAGAATTCGATGAGCTAAATAGTTACATTGATCACGAACGCGACATGAATCTTGCTTATGCTGCTGTTGAGCAGATGATGGGCAAATACCTGGTTCAAGACCGCGTCACCAAGCAAGTCTATGAAAGTCCGCAGTTCCTATACGTACTGGTAGGCATGTGTCTTTTTGCCGCTTATGATAAAGCGGAGCGTTTGGATTATGTGAAGCGTTTTTATGACGCGACGTCTAACTTTTATATCTCTTTGCCAACGCCCATCATGTCGGGCGTGCGCACGCCAACACGCCAGTTCAGCTCGTGCGTACTGATTGAGTGCGGTGACAACCTAGACAGCATCAACGCCACCACTTCTGCCATCGTACGATATGTCTCACAACGTGCAGGTATTGGCATTAACGCAGGTGCAATCCGCGCCCTAGGTTCGCCAATTCGCGGCGGTGAAGCACAGCACACAGGCTGCATTCCATTTTTCAAAATGTTCCAAGCCGCGGTTAAATCCTGCTCACAAGGCGGTGTTCGTGGCGGTGCAGCAACACTATTTTATCCAATGTGGCATCTAGAAGTTGAAAGCCTACTTGTCCTAAAAAACAACCGCGGCGTTGAAGACAACCGCGTGCGCCACATGGATTATGGTGTTCAAATCAACAAAACCCTATATGCACGCCTGATCCAAAACAAAGAAATTACCCTATTCAGCCCATCGGATGTACCAGGGTTGTATGAAGCATTCTTTGCTGATCAAGCAGAATTTGAGCGTCTATACACGCAGTATGAGAATGACGAAAACATTCGCAAGCGCAAGATTCCCGCCAGAGAGCTATTTAGTCTCATGCTACAAGAGCGTGCGAGCACGGGTCGCATCTATGTGCAGAACGTCGATCACTGTAATACTCACAGCCCATTTGACCCTGCAGTCGCACCGATCCGCCAGTCGAATCTATGCATGGAAATCGCCCTGCCGACCAAGCCTCTAGATAATATCAATGACGAGAATGGCGAGATTGCTCTGTGCACTTTATCTGCGATTAACTTAGGCAAAATCAACGACCTATCTGAAATCGAAGAACCTGCTGAGCTTATCGTGCGTGCGCTGGATGCGTTATTAGACTACCAAGACTACCCTGTTATCGCTGCCAAAAAAGGCAGCATGAATCGCCGTACGCTTGGCGTTGGCGTAATCAACTACGCCTATTACCTTGCCAAGAATGGTACGCGCTACTCAGACAGTGCAGCGCTTGGCTTGACTCATCGCACCTTTGAGGCATTGCAATATTATCTATTAAAAGCCTCTAACAAGCTTGCCAAAGAGCAAGATGCTTGCCCATGGT
>NZ_JAAELD010000379.1 GCF_024227015.1 Moraxella sp. | reverse complement strand
GAGGTGCGCCTCGACCACGCTTTCCGCCATGGCGTTCGCCTCCCCAATACGCATCATCCATCTGGATGATGCCATCCAATGGCTGCTGATCCTCTCGTTCCTTCATCACCTGCATCAATTTATGTTTAATGCTCCAGGCAGAGCCATAGCTCACATCAAGCTGGCGCATCAGTTCCAGTGCAGAAATGCCATTTTTGGTTTGAGTAACGAGGAACATGGCGAGGAACCAAAGCGTCAGTGGTAATTTGGTATCGGCAAAGATTGTCCTACTGGTAAGCGACGTTTGATGATGACAGTGATAACACTGGTACAGTTTGTTCGTGTTGAGTAAACAATGATGGGTATGACCGCATTCGGGACAAACAAAACCGCTGGGCCATTGCCAATCAAATAACGCTTTCCTACATTGCTCTTCAGTGCCGTACTGCCTGAAAAAATCGGGTAGGCTAAATCCTTTTTGAAACTGAATCGTGTTCCTTTTCACCGCTAATCCCTTTATATTACCTCTACTTAAAGT
>NZ_JAAELD010000378.1 GCF_024227015.1 Moraxella sp. | reverse complement strand
TGGCGGAGTTTTTGGTCGGTCAGATGAACCTTGCCATAGCGGTGGGTATATTCATCACATAGGGCGATAAATAGCCGATAAAGCCAGTCATAATGCGACTTTGAGCCACGCACCCACACCGCACATGGGTGGTTTTGGTGGGTACATTTATACAAGACCGCCCGCTCATCATCACCAAGGACGTCATTAGCAAGATGATGAGCAGTACAAAGGAGCTGGGCGTATTCTAATATCATCTTGACCACATGCTTATTACCATGAAAACTGGCACAGCGTATCGGGTCAGGGTCAAGGTAGAAAATGTTCAAAATACCCTACTTGCTGTCAATGACCGCACGGATCTTGCTTGCCAGCGTGGCAAGCTCGTCTTGGTCTGCGATGACGCTCTCGTGCTTGCCCAGCTCATGGATATGCGTTGGGATTAGGTGCATGTGGTAATGAAACACGCTTTGCCCTGCACTCGCGTGGTTAAGTTGCATTTGGACAATGCCTTCCACGCCTAGGGCAGAGCGTTGGGCGGTGATGACTTTTTGGGCGGTTTTGAACACCGCACAAGCATATTCACACGGCAAATCAGACAGCTCCACCGCTTCACATTTTGGGATGACCAGCACATGACCTGTCGCCTGTGGCATGACATCCATAAAAGCAAGGGTTTTATCATCTTCATAAACCTTATGGCACGGGATTTCGCCACGCAGGATTTTGGCGAAAATATTATTGGTGTCGTAGCTCATTTTGTCTCTCCTATTGGGTTGGTTT
>NZ_JAAELD010000377.1 GCF_024227015.1 Moraxella sp. | reverse complement strand
CATCAAAGCTTATGGTGGAAATGATGCTGCAAGATATCGCAAAATCAGATGAACGCTTTGCCTTTGTTATCTTACGTTACTTTAACCCTGTCGGCGCACATGAATCTGGTCTTATTGGTGAAGACCCAAATGGTATTCCTAACAACTTATTACCTTATATTTCGCAAGTCGCTGTGGGTAAGCTAGAAAAGCTAGGTGTATTTGGGGATGATTACGATACTGTAGATGGTACAGGTGTTCGTGACTATATCCATGTCGTCGATTTAGCATTAGGTCACTTAAAAGCGCTGAACCGAATTGCAAGTGATACAGGTGCGCACGTATTTAACCTAGGCACAGGTAATGGTTATTCAGTACTGCAGATGGTTACCGCTTTTGAGAAAGCCAGCGGTCAAGCCGTACCTTACCAAATTTCGCCGCGTCGAGCGGGCGATATTGCAGCTTGCTACGCAGCTCCAGAAAAAGCGTTAAAAGAGCTTGGCTGGCAAGCAGAGCGTGGTATCGATGAGATGATGCAGGATACATGGCGCTGGCAAAGCAATAACCCGAACGGGTATTAATGCTTTTACGATAGTCATGTCATATTTTCAAAAATGGTCACATCATGTGGCCGTTTTTATATCT
>NZ_JAAELD010000376.1 GCF_024227015.1 Moraxella sp. | reverse complement strand
TCTTCAATCATATAAGTCATCAAAGTACGCGTTGCAGATTGATATTCACGGTCAATATCAGCATCGGCCATCATCACACGTAGCGCTTGTTCTGCATCTAAGCGTGCAAAAGCGTCTAGGGCATCATGAATCATGACACGGACTTGGTTACCAATATGACGCGTTTCCATATAACCGCGAGGGGATTCGCCATCTTCACATAAGCTTTGCGCAATACGGGCAATTTTCGCAGCTTCATCACCAATACGCTCTAGGTCGGTATTGGCTTTCGACATCGCAATCACCATACGCAAATCAATCGCAGCAGGATGACGACGCGCCAAAATCAAGGTCAAGGCTTCATCAATTTCACGTTCGAGCTGATTCACCGCATTGTCTTTAAACTGAACATCGACCGCTAAGTTGGCATCGGTGTCGAGTAGCGCATGAATTGCATTTGCCACTTGTTGCTCTACCAAACCACCCATGGTCATAAATTTGGTGTTCACATCCTGCAAATCTTCATTGAACTGCGAAGAAATGTGATGGTTTAAAACAGGACTATTTGGCAAAGGACGTACTCCACAGCAACATCATGAGGGACTAAAGATTGAGCGATATTAAAGCATAGCAATTGTGAAGATTTGATGACAAGACCCTTTTATAAGCGTGCTTTGTCCACCAACCATGCATTCATTTCTTGAATATCTTGTTCAGTCAACTTACCCACAGATGCCTTTAAATGCAAGACATTGATCAGGTAGTCATACTTGGCATTGACATAGTCTTGCTTGGTCGAAAAGGCATTGCGCTGTGCCAGTAAAACATCGACCATGGTTTTTAAGCCTTCTTGATACTGCGCTTGTGAGGCACGAGAGACGAGGCTGGATGATTCCATGGCAGCTTTACGTGCTTGCAACTTGGCTTGGTCTGTTTCCACTTGTAAATAAGACTTTTTCACCTCGGTATTGGCTTTACGGATGGCGGCATCCAGTTCAGCTTCAGATTTTTTGACGTTGACGGCAGCTTTTTGAATCGACTTCTTGGTTCTCCCTCCCGTATAGACATTCCAATTCATCTCAATACCAATCTGATCAAAGTTGCCTTTGGACGACATAATATTGTCAGGCGTCTGCTCACTATAACCATAGCTTCC
>NZ_JAAELD010000375.1 GCF_024227015.1 Moraxella sp. | reverse complement strand
TTGCTGCAGGCCTTGGATTTCGCCTCGCATGTAATGAGCGGCGAAGTGCAAAAATGGCTGGATGCACAACAAGATCCGCACCTTTTAAAAACATTCATCAATACTGCTTTGGGCGAGTGTTGGGATGAGGAATCAAACCGCGTGGATATGAACGATTTAAGAAAACGCGCTGAAGATTATCCATTGCGCACTTTGCCAATGGGTGCATTGGTGGCCACTTGCGGGGTGGACGTGCAAGACAACAGACTTGAGGCGGTGATTTGGGCGTTCGGCAAGGGTGAGGAAAGTTGGGCGATTGATTATCAAGTGTTTTTTGGTGATCCGGCAAGCCCAAAACTTTGGGATGAGTTGGACGAATGGTTGCATTTAGAGTTGGATCATCAAAGCGGATCAGCGGTCAAACTATCAGCAGTGGCGATTGACACCGGCGGACATCACACGCAAATGGTGTATGACTTTTGCAGGCTTCGCAAGCATCGCCATGTTATTGCGATTAAAGGCCAATCCACTCGCAACCGCCCAGTGGTAGGCAGACCAACCAATCAAGATATTAGCATCAAAGGTAAAACCATTCGTGGTGGTGTGCAGTTGTGGCCGGTGGGATCAGACACGGCAAAGAGTGTTTGGTATGGTCGTTTTGGTGTGGATGAGGGCGCGGGATCGGTGCATTTTTCTACCGAATTAGACGATGAATTTTACGCACAACTCACCGCGGAAAAATTAGTCACGCGCTATCACAAAGGCCATCCACGCACAGAATGGGTAAAACCCTCACATAAGCGCAACGAGGTACTCGATTGCTCGGTGTATTCTTTGGCGGCGGCTTATCATCTCGGTATGAACAAATGGAGTCAGAGAGATTGGCAACGATTAGAGGATCAAGTGCAACCAATCACCGCTGATTTATTTGATTCTGCACTCTCAAAAGTCAAAACTGAGTCAAAAGAAGTTGAAAAAGAAGTTGAAAAACTACAAAAATAAATGG
>NZ_JAAELD010000374.1 GCF_024227015.1 Moraxella sp. | reverse complement strand
GCATGTCTTGGACGTTTGATCTTGGGATTAGTTTGTTTTTCGATGCAAGACTGGTCTACTGGGTCTTGGCTAATAAGGCTTTCCGCTTCGATAGGTTCAACGGTGGGTAAGCCAGCAAGTTCCTCTTGGCTTATGTCTTTGCGGTAGTCATCTCGTATTTGTTCAAGCGCAGATAAGTCTTCAAGCGCAGATTCTTGGTTTAAGTGGTCTTGCTTAGCAGTTAATCCTTCGCTTTTTTGTCCATACAGCTGATGGATAAGTTTTTTCTGCTTTTCAATAAGATCAAGCACAGTGCAGTATAGTTGTTCATTTTCTTGTTGAACTTTTTTAAGGGCGGTTTGTAGCTTGGTTTCTATCTTTTGAGCATGGATGAGTTGTTGCTGTTGTTGTTTGCTTTGTTGTTCAAGTAATAGATTGATGGCAGCCTGCTGTTTTGCTTGTTGTTCAAGCAGGGCGTTTTGGGCTTCAAGTTCGGCAATGCGTTGCAGGAGTGTTTGAGCGTCGGTCATGGCAGTATTCTGCCATAACCCTTATATATTGTCAGTTTACCCGTGGTGATAGTTGAGATTTTTTGGGTTGATGGTCGTCATGATTGCTTAAAGGCAGAGGGTGATGATTTCTTTGCCTAGGTTGTGCCAAGGTAGTCCGTTAATGAGGGCATGAAATTGCTCATGGCTGATGGTGAGTCCTGTGGTTGGGTTAGGTGCACTGTGATGTCGCATGAGCCGTTCGCTAAGTCCGTGAAATCTGCCGTCATCCAGTGTTCGGGTGCATAGCCAGATGCCGAGTCCATCATGGATGAGTATTTTTAGCCGTGTGCCTGTTTTATTATAAAATAGGTAGGCACAGCCTAGCCGAATGCCTTGATGATGCGCTATGATAAAGGCGAGT
>NZ_JAAELD010000373.1 GCF_024227015.1 Moraxella sp. | reverse complement strand
TGACTTGCTGTGCTTGAGTGGTGCGTATTATAGGGGGAGAAATGAGGTTGGTCAAGGGGAAATTTTAGGAAAAGTGGAGAAAGTTTGTAAGTGGTTGATTTGTTGGGGGATTTTGTTTTATCTTTATTTCTAAGTTTACTACCACACTCTCCTTCTGCACTTTTGTCATCTACTATTATACAAATAACAAAAGCCATGCATTTCACATGGCTTTTGTTTATTCTATATAAGTATCGATTTAGCCTTTAATGCGTTTTACTTTAGATACTTTGCAGCCTTTATAAGCTGTATTGGCTGATGGATCTTGGATCAGTACATCAGACTTGTGATAGTTATTCAATGTTAAGGCATCTGAACCAATCTGCCAGCTGTCTTCATCTCCAAAGAACGTACCTGCCACATCAGAACGGTCTAGGTTGATCGGTAGGAAGCGAGTCTTACCACCTAGGTTGGCTTCGGCATACGTTGGTAGTTTTTGCTTATTAAAGCCGTAAGTCACCTTGGTGGTGCCGCCTGTGGTGCATTTATAAGTTACTTGGCGAACTTTAACTGCAGTTTTGTCAGCGGTGGCAGCATCCATGGTAGCCTGTGCATGTGCAGCGCCAGACAGTCCGATGCCTAGAGCGAATAGCGGTGCGATTAGTTTTAATGCTTTCATGATTATTCTCTTATTGCTTGGTTAATGAAATATGAATCACACTGATCCATGAGCGCATTATAGCCAAGCAACATAAAAATAATATAGCATAATGGTAATGATATGTTGCTATTTTTGAGAATAAGTTGCATTTATCAAATTATCGACATATTTTGTTACATTTAGTTGAAGTCGTTACAAATTTCTCAAACTCTGCTATCCTATATTTTATTTTTTGACTGAGAAAATTATGAATTTTGATGATTTTGAATTACAAAATGAAGAAGCGCCGTATTTTATTGGCATGATGAGCGGCACCAGTCTCGATGCGCTTGACGCTGTATTGTGCCGCTTTGATGATCAAAAGCCTGTCGTGATTGCCAGTCACGGTGTCGATTTTCCCGATGATCTAAAAGCTGCGCTACTTGCCTTAACTGCACCCAATGGCACGGATGGCTATATTAAGGATAATAAGCTAAGCTTTGAAAGCGAGCTTGATGTCTTTGGCTGGGCGAGTGTGTTTTATGGTGAGTTATGCGCCCAAGCCGTGCTAGAGCTCTTGGATAAATCAGGCATTAGTAGCGAAGAAGTATGTGCCGTCGGTTGTCATGGGCAAACTGTGCGCCATCGTCCACATTGGCAATTTAGCTTACAGCTATTAGACCCCAACGTGCTGACAGAGCGCACTGGCATCGCTGTTGTTAGTGATTTTCGCCGCCGTGATATGGCTGTGGGCGGCCAAGGTGCGCCACTTGCGCCAGCATTTCACGAAGCCATATTTAATGATTTCGATGACAAATGCACCAAAGCCGTCCTGAATCTAGGCGGTATCGCCAACATCACATTATTATCTGATGGCGAACGCGAGGTCATTGGCTTTGACACAGGCTGTGCTAACCTCCTGCTTGATGGCTGGACTAAGCGCCACACCGGTGCTGATTTTGATAAAGATGGCGTATGGGCCAAGTCTGGGCAAATCATCACGCCTCTGTTAGAGCAGCTATTAAGACACCCTTTCTTTAAAAAACCCCACCCAAAAAGCACGGGTCGCGAAGAGTTTAACTTAGAATGGCTAGATACAGAATTAGCTAAGTTCGATGCACAGCATAGCAGCGAGTACGCACCACAGGATGTGCAGGCGACTCTGGTCGATCTGACGGCTGTCAGCGTCGCTAATGCATTAACGCAAGTTTCAGCCGATGGTGGTGAATTATTCGTCTGCGGCGGCGGCGCGTTAAATGGCCATCTCATGGCGCGTCTGTCACACCACTTGCCTGCTTGGCAAGTTCAATCAACTGATGCGCTTGGTGTGCCGCCGACATTAGTAGAGAGCTTGGCTTTTGCTTGGCTTGCTCGTCAGACCATGCTATCACAAGTAGGTAACTTACCAAGTGTCACAGGAGCGGACAGATCGGTCGTGCTAGGACAAGTCTGCTTTCCTTAATAAATCCACCCACAAAAAAACCGCAAATCAATGCGGTTTTTTTATTATTCAAAAAATTACTCAGCTTCACAAGCCACTTCGGCAGGAACACCGTGAAGATTCTTGTAGGCAAAAGCCGCTACGTCGCCTTTTTGATGCCATTCACCGCCATAGCCGAAGATGCCATTTTGTGAAACATAACGCTCGCCGGATCCAGCAGTATCTAGCGTTAGCGTCGTGGTCGTGCCTTCTAGCGTCAACTGAGCTTGGCTGTCATTAATATAAGTCAGCTTTGGCGTCATGCCATTTGCACAGATGAAGTTCGCCGAATGCACTTGATAAGTGCTTGAAGCCGGCGCTTTAACATCGCTGACATTATTAGTGGCACAGCCTGCCAATGCCAACGCAACAACTGAAATAACTGGTAGCATGATTTTCATGAGAAACCTCCAAAATTAAACAAACTTAAAATTTATGATATGTTATAAATTCATCATAAGTAAAAATCATCGTTAGTGCAATCGGCAAATTGTATATTTTGTGTTTATAAATTAGACATAATCGCCGTAGGTAGCTGACAAGGCGGTGCAAATCAAGAAAAATACAGTTGTAAACTTTTCATCCTCAAAAAATCATGTTAAGATAGCTTAATTTGTAACAAAAAATAAATGTGCGCTCGCACAAATCGACGGATGATACCATGACTCAAAAACCCATTCACCATCAAAGACCAGACCATGAACGCGTTGTCATTACAGGCATGGGCGCGATTACTCCTGTGGGTAACGACCTTGCAACCATCTGGGAGAATTTAACCAATGGTAAAAGCGGCATTACCAAGATTGAGAGCTTTGGTAATGACATTAATGTGGCTGAATTTCGCTCACAAATTGCAGGTCTTATCAAAGATTTTGATGCCAAAAGCTACCTAAATCCGAAAGAAGTTCGTCGCTATGACGAATTCATGCATTATGCACAAGTGGCAGCTGCACAAGCCCTACATCATGCAGGTCTGATTGATGACATCAAAGGCGACAGCTTGCCGATTAATGTCGATGGCGAGCGATTTGGCGTGGTGATGGGCTCAGGCATTGGCGGTATCGGAACCATTGAGAGCAGCCGAGACACCCTAAAAGCCCATGGCGCAAAGAAAGTCTCGCCCTTTATCATCCCAGGTGCCATTGTGAACATGCCTGCAGGTCTGATTGCCATCCGTCACGGTTTAAAAGGTGCAAACCTAGCCACAGCCACAGCCTGCACCACCTCCACTCACGCCATCGGACTGGGTGCACGACTCATCGCTTATGGTGATTTGGATGCAGTATTGGTTGGAGGTAGTGAGAAAGCCTCTACACCGCTAGGCATGTCAGGCTTTGGCGCGATGCACGCTCTATCAACACGCAATGATGAACCCACACGTGCAAGTCGACCCTTCGATACAGATCGTGACGGCTTCGTTCTGGGTGATGGTGCTGGCGCTCTGGTACTTGAGAGCCTAGCTCACGCCAAAGCTCGTGGCGCGACCATCTTGGCTGAATTGGTAGGCTTTGGCATGAGTGATGACGCAAGTCACATCACTGCCCCACCAGAAGATGGCGAAGGTGCACGCCGTGCAATGCAAAATGCGCTACGTGATGCAGGTCTAGATGCCAACCAAGTCGGCTACGTCAATGCTCATGGCACAAGCACGCCGGCAGGCGATGTCGCTGAGAGCTGTGCGATCCAGAGTTTATTTGGCGATGACATCCTGGTGAGCTCCACCAAATCGATGACAGGTCATCTACTGGGCGCAGCAGGAGCGATCGAAGCGATCTTTACTGTGCTCGCTCTACAAAACCAAACATTGCCCCCAACCATCAACCTAGACAACCCTGATGAGCGCTGTACCCTAGACTACATCGCTCATACCGCTCGTAAGGTGGATAATGTTAATTACGCCATCTCGAACAGCTTTGGCTTTGGTGGTACGAATGGCAGTTTGGTTTTTGGTCGCTGGCAAGACTAAACCAATTCCATCAAAAAGCACGCTCATAAAAGCGTGCTTTTTTGTTTCACGTGGAACATCGTACATCAAGGATGAATTAGATTTGCCAATTGACAAAATTAGATAGCAATCGCAGTCCTGCTTCATGGCTTTTTTCAGGATGAAACTGGGTGATGAACAGATTATCCTTAATGACGCTCGCACAGAACTCCACGCCATAATCACACGTCGCCACGATGATGCCGTCATTGCGCACGTCTGCCATGTCAGGCTTGCAGTAATAACTGTGGGTAAAATAAAAATGCTTGTTCGCACAGCCCTGCCACAGCATGTGATCAGTATCAGTCTTTACCACATTCCAACCAACGTGCGGGATCTTGATAGGCTGATTGTTGTCCGTCCAAGAATCATCAAAACGCTCCACACCGCCTGCAATCTCACCCAGACACTCTACTCGACCACCTTCGGTAGAATAGTTGAACATCGCCTGCATACCAACACAGATTGCCATCACAGGCTTGTCCTTCAAGGCTTGCTTAACAGCGACATCTACGCCTGCCGCTCTCATGTGGTGCATCGCATCACCGATCGCACCAACACCTGGCAGCAGCACCTTGTCAGCGGCGGCGACTTTGTCAGGCTCATTGGTGATGATGACGTCAGCACCGACAGTTTTTAGGGCATTAGCGACAGAGTATAAATTACCGACACCATAATCCAATAATGCAATTTTCATAATACAATCAAAACCTTATAGTACATTCTTTGTCGATGGTAACACACCGCCTGCGCGCTCATCGATCTCACACGCCATGCGCAGCGCACGCGCCAACGCCTTAAATACGCTCTCGATCTGATGGTGGCTGTTTTTGCCTTTTAGGTTGTCGATGTGCAATGTAATGGCAGCATTATTCACAAGCCCATAAAAGAATTCGCTGAACAAATCCACATCAAGCTTGCCCACATATGCACGCGTAAATGGCACGTCCATGTGTAGGCTTGGGCGACCTGAGATATCCACCACCACACGGCTTAGGCTCTCATCAAGCGGCGCATAAAAATGCCCGTAACGGCGGATGCCTTTTTTGTCGCCAAGTGCGATCTTTAGCGCCTGACCAAGCGCAATACCCACATCTTCGACACTGTGATGATCATCAATGTGCGTATCGCCCGTGCATTTGATCTCAAGGTCAAACAGTCCATGACGTGTAATCTGCTCAAGCATGTGATCCAAAAATGGCACACCTGTGTCGAGCTTGCTGATGCCAGTGCCATCAATATTAATAGAAACAAAAATCTGCGTCTCAGCAGTATTTCGGCTAATCTGTGCGGTACGTGGGGCGGTCATGGCTTCTCCTTGGGTTTAGCGCAGCGATTCAAAGACAAAAACACCATTTTACACAAAATTTGGTTTCTTTTGGGGAAATTTTGGCAAAAAGCGTTTCTATTTTGCATAAATTTTGCCATTAAAAGGGCTTTGAATTATAATGGTGGTAAATTTAACAAAAATATGAGAAATTTATGGCAATTTTACCAATTTTACATTATCCAGATCCACGCCTGCGCACCGTCGCCAAAGAAGTAGACGTGATTGACGACACCATCAAAACACTCATCAAAGACATGTTCGAGACCATGTACGATGCTCGCGGCATCGGGCTGGCTGCCACCCAGGTGGACAGACATGTTCAGGTGGTAGTCATGGATCTGGCCAAAGAAGACGAAGAGCCGCAGCCCAAAGTATATATTAATCCTAAGGTGACGCCACTAACCGAAGAGCTGGCACCCTACCAAGAAGGCTGTCTGTCCATTCCGGAAGTCTATGACACCGTAGAGCGTCCTGCTCGCGTGCGCATCGAGGCCAAAGACGAGAATGGGCAAGATTTTAGCGTGGAGGCGGATGGTCTTTTGGCGGTGTGCATTCAACACGAATTAGACCATTTAAAGGGCATCGTATTCGTTGATTATCTATCACGTCTCAAGCAAGACCGCGCCCGCGACAAGGTGCGTAAAGTCATCGCCAAAAAAGGCTAAACTCACCAAACAAAAAACCCCAAGCTCATCACTTGGGGTTTTTTGTTATTCGTCCATCTCACCTAAGAAGCCACCAGACTGTCTCGCCCACAGGTGCGCATACACACCACCTTTGGCGATGAGCTCATCATGGCTGCCGATCTCGATGATCTGACCTTTGTCCATCACCACAAGCTTGTCAAGGCTTGCGATGGTGGACAAGCGATGTGCAATGGCGATGACCGTCTTGCCAGACATCATGTCATCTAGACTTTGGGTAATGGCGAATTCTACCTCACTGTCTAGTGCAGAAGTTGCCTCATCAAGCAGTAGAATCGGCGCATTTTTTAGCATGACGCGTGCGATGGCGATACGCTGACGCTGACCACCTGAGAGCTTCACACCGCGCTCACCCACCTGTGTGTCAAGCCCCACATTGCCATACTTATCCTGCAATGTCTGAATAAAATCCCACGCATGTGCCGCCTTGGCAGCAGCGATGATCTCTTCATCAGTGGCGTTCGGCTTACCATAAGCGATGTTCTCACGCACGGTACGATGCAGTAGCGCGGTATCTTGGGTGACCATGCCGATGTTTTGGCGAAGAGAGTTCTGAGTCACGCGCTTAATGTCCTGACCATCGATACAGATTCTACCACCATCAACATCATAGAATCTAAGCAATAGATTCACTAGCGTGGATTTACCCGCGCCACTTCGACCAACCAGACCGACTTTCTCGCCAGCTTTGATAGATAAATTAAACTGCTCTAACAGCTTGATTGGCGAATCTGCTTTACCATAATTAAAAGACACATCATCAAAAACAATACTGCCTTCGGACACGACAAGCTCAGTTGCATCCGCATCATCAACGATGGCGTGCTGCGTGGTCAGTGTACTCATGCCATCTTGTACTGTGCCGATGTGCTCAAATAAGCTTGCCATCTCCCACATGATCCATTGAATCATGCCTTTTAATCTCAGCGCGATGCCCGAAGCAATGGCGATCGCACCCACAGTGACCTCGCCTGCCATCCACAAATACACACCAATCGCGGTGCTGCCGACGATCATGATGAGCGAGATGGTCTCGGTCGTCGTACCCAGCAGCGACACCCAGCGCATCTGTGCATGCACGGTGGTCATGAATTCACTCATGGCAGATTTGGCATAGCCAAGTTCACGGTTTGAGTGACTAAATAGCTTAACCGCACTGATGTTAGCATAAGCATCCGTCACGCGGCCTGTCATCAGTGCACGAGCATCGGCTTGATCGCTGGCGGTCTGCCTTAGTCGTGGTAAGAAAAACTTCATCACCACCACAACTGTAATCAGCCACATCCCAAACGGCACAAATAACCAAAAATCAAGCCCAAGCAAAATCACTCCACTGGTAATAAGATACGCCGACACAAAAGACACCATCTCCGCCATCGTCATGATCGTATCGCGCACACCCAACGCCGTCTGCATGACCTTAGCAGAGACACGCCCAGAGAACTCATCATGATAAAACTGCATCGACTGTCCGAGCATGTGCTTATGGAACCACCAACGAAGTCGCATCGGTAGAACACCTTGAAGTACCTGAAAGCGAATCAAATTACCAAAAAATTCTGCAAAAATCGACAAGACACACAGACCCAAAATCATCATGATGGTCTGTCCTTTTTCTTGCCAAAGCGTACTTGGGGTGTAGATGGTCAGCCAATCAACCACATCCCCCGCCCAAGCAAAGAGCAACGAACCAAACACCCCCAGCAGCACCGACAGCACAATGCGGACAAAAATCCAACCACGCGCACCCTCAGTACATGCCCACAAGAACGACAACAATTTACCACGACTCATCACAGGCATGGGGCTGCTTGGGTAAGGGTCAATCTTGCGTTCAAAATAAGAAAATAAAGACATGCTACTCACAATTATTATAAAAATTTGCTTATTATAGCAGATTTTGAGGGTGCTTTTTGATGGGTAAAATTTTTGATACAGAATAAAAAACCACACCATGGGTGCGGTTTTTGGTTTGATTTATAATGGATGATAGAGCTTGGCGCCTGTCTCGTGGTATTTTTGGCGCATCTCATCAAAGCCCGCCCGCTGATCATATTCTAGCCCTTTGGCGTATTCTCGCACGTTTTGCGTGATTTTCATGGAACAAAACTTCGGACCACACATCGAGCAAAAATGTGCCGATTTATGGGCTTCTTTTGGCATGGTCTCATCGTGCATTGCCCTTGCTGTGTCAGGGTCTAGGGCAAGGTTAAATTGGTCTTCCCAACGAAACTCAAACCGTGCCTTAGATAAGGCATTATCACGCACTTGGGCGAGCGGATGACCCTTGGCAAGGTCGGCGGCGTGGGCGGCGATTTTGTAAGTGATGATACCGTCCTTTACGTCCTTTTTATTAGGCAGACCTAAATGCTCCTTTGGCGTAACATAACACAGCATTGCCGTGCCATACCAACCAATCATTGCTGCCCCAATCGCACTGGTGATATGGTCATAACCTGGGGCGATGTCGGTGGTGAGTGGTCCAAGCGTATAAAATGGGGCTTCGCTACACACTTCAAGTTGTAGATCCATATTTTCCTTAATCATATGCATCGGTACATGCCCCGGTCCTTCAATCATCACTTGTACATCATGTTGCCACGCACGGTGCGTGAGTTCTCCTAAGGTTTTGAGCTCGCTAAATTGCGCTTCGTCATTAGCATCTTGGATACAGCCAGGACGTAGTCCATCGCCCAGACTAAACGACACATCATAGGCTTTCATGATTTCGCAAATTTCATCAAAATGGGTATAAAGGAAATTTTCCTTGTGATGCGCCAAGCACCACTGTGCCATGATTGAACCACCACGGCTGACAATCCCTGTCAAACGGTTTGCCGTCAATGGTACATAACGCAATAACACGCCTGCATGAATGGTAAAATAATCCACGCCTTGCTCAGCTTGTTCAATCAGCGTATCTTTAAAAATTTCCCATGTCAAGTCTTCGGCAATGCCGTTCACTTTTTCAAGGGCTTGGTAAATCGGC
>NZ_JAAELD010000372.1 GCF_024227015.1 Moraxella sp. | reverse complement strand
GCAGAATTAGCTTTGAAGCACCCCAATATCCGCCACGCTCAAAAACAGTGTACGCACCTGCCCAAGTAAGGCTAGGCGGTTGTTTTTTAGGTTTTCATCATCGGCGTTTACCATGACATTGTCAAAAAACTCGGTCAATGGGCTTGCCAAGGCGGTCAAGGCGGTCAATACCCCTTGATAATCCGCCTTATCCTGCAAGGGTTTTACCGTCTCTTTGGCACTCAAAATCGCCTGATACAACGCCTTTTCTGCCGTTTCGGTCAAAAGATTTTCCTGCACACTCTCGCCCACATTGTCGGCTTTGGCAAGGATATTGGCAACACGTTTGTTATTTTCTGCCAATACTTGTGCCTGTGGCAACGCACGAAACGCCTGCACCGCACGGATACGCTCATCAAAATCAAGCGGGCTTTGTGGGTTAATGGCTTGCACGGCTTGAATGGTATCCACGTTCACGCCCTGCTCGGTGTACATGGCACGATAACGCGAACCCACAAACTCCATGACATCATCAAAGGTATTGGCGTTGGTTAATTTATCGCCAAAATTAGCAATCGCTTCACGCACAAGGCTCGCTAGATTTAACGGCAATTTATTTTCAATCAAAATACGCAAAATACCAATACTTGCTCGTCTTAGGCTAAATGGGTCTTTTGAGCCTGTTGGAGCTTGGCTGATGCCAAAAATACCCACCAAAGTATCTAAGCGGTCGGACAAGGCAAGGGCGATGCCGATTGGCGTTTTTGGTAATTCATCGCCACTAAATTTGGGCAGGTATTGCTCGCTAATGGCGTTCGCCACGTCTGCTTTTTCGCCTGATTTGTGGGCGTAATAAGTTCCTGCAATGCCTTGCAATTCGGGGAACTCGCCCACCAATGTGGTCGCCAAATCCGCCTTCGCCAAGATACCTGCGCGGCTAGCATTATCTGGATTTGCACCGATTTGCGTGGCAATACTGGCGGACAATTTGGCGATACGCTCACCCTTTTCCCAAATCGTACCAAGTTTGTCTTGGAACACTCGGGTTTTTAGGGTTTCGGCAAAGTCGGCAAGCGGACGTTTTTGGTCTTGCAAAAAGAAAAATTCAGCGTCCGACAGGCGTGGGCGTACCACTTTTTCATTACCCAAAATCACCGCAGATTTGTCAAGGCTGTCAATGTTGCTGATAAAAATAAAGTTGGGTTTTAGCTTGCCGTTATCGTCCGTGAGACAAAAATATTTTTGGTCGGCTTGCATGGTGCTGATAAGGGCTTCTTGAGGAACGGCTAAGAAACGCTCGGGGAAACTTGCTCTCAGGGCAACAGGATAATCCACAAGGGCGGTAACTTCATCCAGCAACTCATCAGGAACAATGGCGTTCGCACCAATCTCATTGGAGAGTTTTTGGACTTGGGCGACAATGTCCGCTTGACGTTTGGCAAAATCCGCCACCACAAACCGCTCGGCAAGTAGGCTCTCATAATGCTCGGCATGGTCAATCACAAAAAAATCAGGGGCGTGATAGCGATGACCACGAGACCGATTGCTCGTGTCATGCCCTTGAATGCGTGCAGGGATGACGGCATCGTCCGCCATGAGTACCACCCATTGCACAGGGCGGACAAATTCATCCTTGCTCGCCCCAGAACGCATACGTTTGGCAATCGGCAAGTCATCCAACGCCTTTTGGATAAGGCTTGGCATCAGGTCGGTAACTTTTTCGCCTTTAATGGTAAGTGTATAAGCGATGTATTCGCCTTTTTTGTCGCTGATTGTGATTAAATCATCTTTGGTAAGGTTTAAGCCGTTGGCATTTAGCCCTTGCAAAAAGCCTTGCCCTGCACGAGACAAATTACCGTCAGCATCAAAACTTGCCTTGATGTTTGGGCCTTTTTTGGTTTCGGTGCGGTCGGGCTGATAGTCGCCCACGCCTTTGATGAGTAGTGCCAAACGGCGTGGGGCGGAGTATGCCTTGATGTCATCAAAAGCGATGTTTTGCTCGCCCAATGCCGTTTTGACATGGTCGTATAGGGCATTTTGTAGGGTTTTTAGGGATTTTGGGGGCAACTCTTCGGTGCCAAGTTCAAATAGGATTGTGCTCATTTTAACCTTTTACATTTAATTAACCATAAAACACGATATAGGGTTTGATTAATAACCGACATCATATTTGTTTGGTATTAATTTTTGTCATTGTCGTCATTATCGCGGTCGTTATCATCGTTGTCACGATCGTTATCTCTGTCACCGTCTTGGTCACCATTGCGGTTGTCGTTATCTTGGTCATCGTCATTATCACGATTGTTGTCGTTATCGCGATCATCATTGCGGTCGTTGTCATTATCATTGTCGCGATCTTGACGTTCTGACTGCTCGGTGCGGTCGTTGCCACGTTCGTTGGTTTCGCTGTCGCTATTACCGCCAAAACCACAAGCGGTTAAAAGGGCGATAAGTGATAATACAGATAGTGATTTAATCAATTTGGTGTTCATGATGCGTCCTAGTTAATCAAAAGGTTGTGATGGTAAAATCAATCTTCTTCTTTGGCAAGCCATTTTTCAAGAGCTTCCGCCTTATGCTCTTCATCAGCAAGCGGAAAGCCCAATTTGGCACGAGCTTGCACATAGCTGACCGCCACCTTACGAGCCAGTGTTCGTACACGCAAGATAAAGCGTTGGCGTTCGGTAACCGAAATCGCCCCACGAGCGTCCAATAGGTTAAAGGTATGGCTTGCTTTTAGTACCATTTCATAGGCAGGCAATGGCAGATTTACGCCCACCAGACGGTCGGCTTCATGCTCATAAAAGTCAAATAAATCAAAGAGTTTGCTAACATCTGCATATTCAAAATTATAGGTGGATTGCTCCACTTCGTTTTGGTGAAACACGTCGCCATAGGTGACACGCCCAAACTCGCCGTCCGTCCACACAAGGTCATAGACGCTATCCACGCCCTGAATGTACATGGCAAGGCGTTCCAAGCCATAAGTAATCTCGCCTGTTACAGGGAAACACTCAATCCCGCCCACCTGCTGAAAATAGGTAAACTGGGTGACTTCCATGCCATTTAGCCACACTTCCCAGCCAAGCCCCCACGCCCCAAGCGTTGGACTCTCCCAGTTGTCTTCCACAAAACGCACGTCATGAGTTAGTGTATCAATACCTAACGCCTGCAAAGAACCCAAATACAGCTCTTGGATATTGGCAGGGTTTGGCTTTAAGACAACTTGGAATTGGTAGTAGTGTTGCAAGCGGTTGGGGTTGTCGCCATAACGACCGTCTGTGGGACGGCGAGACGGCTGAACGTAGGCGGCGTTCCATTTTTCGGGCGTTAAAGCACGCAAAAATGTGGCGGTATGAAACGTCCCTGCCCCCATTTCCATGTCATAAGGTTGCAAGACCACACAGCCACGCTCTGCCCAGTAGTTTTGTAGGGTTAGGATAATTTGTTGAAAGGTTAATGGCGTTTTCATGATTAGTCACTTTTATGGGTAAAAATTTATCCGTATTTTAGCATAATTTACCAATGACAAAAAACAAAAACCACCGTTTTCACGTGGTTTTTGTTAATAAAGCAGCTTAGTAGCGGTGTTCGTGCTCGATGGCATACGAAGCAGGCGTGGCTTCAGGCATGACTAGCCACATCACCAGATAGGCGAATAGTGCCACAGGCAAGGTAACGCCCGCACTAAAGATAATGACCGCCCAGAATAGCACACGCACGGTGGTTGGCGACCAGCCCAGATATTCGGCAAAACCACCAAGTACGCCTGCTAGTACGCGGTGTTTGGTGGAGCGGTGTAATTTTGTCATTTTGGTCATGATTATTCCTTAAAAAATTTATTGGCTTGCTATTAATTTGAGGCTTATTGGCGTAATTTTCAATTTAAAATCAGCCCAAGTTACCAAAGCACTACAAAACCCAAATGCTAAGTGTTGTGCAGCGTTTTGTTGTTTTGTAATCTTTTTGGGCTTTTGTCGTGGGTGGTGTGGAAATTTGTTATAATGATGAATCTTTTGGGTTTTTAGTCTTTAATAAGGCATCGTAATTTTTGGAATACAAGGATTTTCATGAGTATAGGACTTTTGATAGGGCGGTTCGAGCCGTTGCATTTGGGACATCTTCAGGACATTAACATCGCTGCAGGGCGGTGCAACACACTGCACATCATCGTCACGCCCAGCGAGCATCGGCATCATACTAAGCTGACCTTGCAGGATAAGGCTCGATGGGTGCAAGTGGCTTGTGAGCATTTTGATTTTGTTAGGGTGCATACATCGGACAGCCTTGAGTTACCTGTAACGGGTGATTATGTACAAGGGGGTCTGCCCGATGAGCCGATGATTCAGCAGGTGCTGGCCAAGGTGGCCTCCGATTCTGCTGATACTGATGTAATCACATTCATCAAAAAAGACACAGATGGTCAATCAGCACTTGCTATCAATGAATATGATAAATTAGATATTGGCGCCAATCCCATTTTATACTTTGATAAATTAGCACCGTCCGCCAAGTCGGACCATGTGCAGACGGTGTGTATCGTTGGCGGTGAGAGTTCGGGCAAGACCACCTTAGTGCATAAGCTTGCCAATCACTATGGGGCGACGGTTGCGCTGGAGATGGGGCGGTTATACACGCACAGCGATCTGGGTGGCACGGAGGTCGGTCTTCAGTATTCAGATTATACAGCCATCGCGGTGAATCATGCGCGCGCCATTCTAGATGCAAAAAAACATGCCACAGCGCCGATTGTGCTGGTGGATACGGACTTTGTGACCACGCAGGCGTTCTGCGAAGAATATGAGGGGCGTACCCATCCTGTGGTCGCAGCATTGGCCGATGAGATGCGCATGGATCACACCATCTATTTGGATAATAATGTCAAATGGGTGGCGGATGGCATGCGCCGCCTAGGCAACCAAAAGCAGCGTTCTCGATTTGCCACAAGATTATTAACGGTGCTCGAGCGGCACGGGATATCGCCATATATGATAGACGACGATGATTATCACCAAAGATATCTGCAGGCGGTTCGATATATTGATCAGCATGTGCTTAAATTAACACATGGCAGCGCGCAATGAGTGAGGGTAGGATGAAGATTGCATTTTTGGATAATATCACAGGTTTTGGTGAGAGGGATTGGACCAAGCAGTGGATTCTGACTTGGTTCATATTCGGGGCGGCGGCGCTGTTTACCGGATTTTGGCGTACCACGGTGCATTCGGGATTGGATTGGTTTTATTTTGGCGTGTCTATCATCGGGCTTTTGTGCGTGGTGGGATTGTCATTTCGTAAGAATCTGGTCGGTAACGGCTTGGGCGTGCTGGCGACGGCAGGCGAGGTTGTCGTACAGGGCACGTCTGGCGCGGTCGGGCTGATGCTTGCGCCAATGTTTAACTTTTTTACTCATGTCTATGGCATGATTAATTGGCGTGGGCACACCGATGATGATGGCAACATGATTCCCAAGACCGCCAACAAATACATCTGGGGTGTAACGGCTGTATTCGTCGCGGTCGGGCTGATGCTGTTTCCTGTGATTAATGAATGGCTCATCGCGCAGGGTTATGGCGTGATCGAAGATGATGGCAGTCGGTTCTTTGGGGTGAGCTTCTTTTGGATTAACGTGGTGGCGTTCGTGCTGTCTATCACGGCTCAGGTGACGATGATTCTGCGTTATTCGTTCAACTGGTGGTTGTGGATCGGTGTGAATTTCGTGTGGCTGATTGTCAATATCATGTCGGGCAACATCATCTTCGCCATTCAGACCATGGTGTATCAGATTAATGCCGTTGTGGGATTGTACGGTTGGCAAAGAAGCGAGCAGCAGTAATAATTGCTGCTTGATTGATGAATAAAAAGGAGTTTGTATGTCGTTACTCGTAAGCAATAAATCGCTACAGTCGTGGCTTGATGAATACGCGGTCAGCCATCAAGACCACACCAATAAGCTCATTCATGTCATCTGCGTGCCTGTGATTTTTTTGACCATTGTGGCCTTGATCATGAATATTAGCCCGATATTGATGGCTGTGGCGGCTGTAGGCGTGCTATGGTTTTATCTTAGATTATCCTTATCGCTGTTCTTAGCGATGGCGGTATTCATCGCGCTGTGTGTTGGCTTTGTGCTTTTGGTTAATTGGCATGTTGGTGTGTGGATTGCCATCTTCGTGGTGGCATGGATTGGGCAGTTCGTTGGGCATAAGATAGAAGGGGCTAAGCCGTCTTTCTTTGAGGATTTACAGTTTTTGCTCATCGGACCTGCTTGGGTTGCCATGAATTTATTTAAAAGAGCTTGAAGGCAACAAAAAACCCATCATCGCGATGGGTTTTTCTAAGGTTTTTTTAGATAAGGCCAAGCGGCTTTTAGGTAGATCATCATCGACCACAGCGTCAGCACCACCGCGATGATCATCAGGATGTAGCCTAGGATTTCTAAGCTTTGCCAATTTAGTAGCAGTACCGATATGGCGATCATCTGGAAGGTGGTTTTTAATTTACCGACATAAGATACCGCCACGCTGGTTCTTGCGCCCAATTCTGCCATCCATTCGCGAAGTGCAGACACCGCGATCTCGCGTGAGATGATGACGATGCCGCAGGTCGCCATGACGATGTTGGGGTGCCACTGCACCAAGATGATCAGCGCGGCAGCGACCATCAGCTTGTCCGCCACAGGATCTAAGAATCGGCCAAAGGCAGAAGTAATGTTCATCTTACGCGCCAAATACCCATCCAGCCAATCAGTAATCGCCGCCAAAATAAACAAAAAAGTCAATAAAAAATGCCGCAACATGCTGTCACTGTATTCAAGCATCCCAAGGCGCGCAATGGCGTTATTAGGAATGGCAGGAACGCCGATACCAAGCGCGGGCGGCCAATAAGCAATGGCAATAAAAAGCGGAATCATCACGATGCGTGCGATGGTCAGATTATTGGGCAGGTTGAAGATGGTGTCCTTGGCGTGGCTTGATTGGGTCATGGTTGACTTTGCTCGTTGCTTGGCTGTTGGGTGGATAATTTTGGGCTTATGATACCTTACTTTTGATGATTTTTGCCAATTTATTTGTCATTTTTTATTGTTCGGGCGGTCAATCATGGCTTTTGGCTTGATTATATGGATATCATCCCCATATCTATATTTAAGACTTATTGATAGTTTTCCTCAGCCCGCCATGTTTTGTTTTTGGTGGGCTTTTTTTAATTTTTTAAAAAGTATAACTGATTGAAATTAATGATATTTTTAAAATTTTACTAAAATTTTTTATATTTTTATCAAAAAAATCTTGACGTATGAATAAAAATCTATATAATACGCACCCATGCAATGATTTGTTGAATTGACAATCTTGAAAATTGCGGGAATAGCTCAGTTGGTAGAGCACAACCTTGCCAAGGTTGGGGTCGCGAGT
>NZ_JAAELD010000371.1 GCF_024227015.1 Moraxella sp. | reverse complement strand
TGACAATACCGCCACAAAGCCTGCGCTAAACAGCCAATGCACCAACAGACGCGCAAAAACCCACACCGACAAGGGCGAACCTGACACCACCAGCTGTGCCAATGTGCCATTCTCCATGTCCGCCTTAAATAAATCATCCACGCCCATCACCAAGGACAGCAGCGCAGCGATCCACACGGCAGATGTGGCAAGGCGCAATAGTAGCGCAGGCTCACTGCCCACTGCCAACGGAAACAGCGTAATAATAATCAAAAAAATCATCAAAGGAAACAGCCACTGAACCGCACCTTGACGCTTGATGCGCCATTCACGAAGCAGCATTGAACCAAAGGCATTTTTCATCATAATGCAAACTCCGCCAGATCCAGCACGCCCGTCTTCACGCCGATGGCTTGGTGGCTGGTCATCAGCACCGCACCACCTTTATCCGCAAAATCAATGATGCGATTCTCAATCTGCGCCACCATCTGCACATCCAGCGCTGTCAGCGGCTCATCAAGCAGCCAAAATGGCGACTCATCAGGCGACAGCACGAACAATCGTGACAGCCCGACACGGCGCATCTGCCCTGCTGACAACTGCACACTAGAGACATCGTTCAGCCCATACAGCCCCACTTGCTCCAGTGCATAATCAATCACATCGCGATGCGCATCCACGCCATACAGAGACAACAAGAACGCCAAATTCTGCGCGACCGTCAGACTGCCACTAATACCCAGCTGATGCGACACATACACAGGACGTATGCCGTCTCGATGATAAACAACCCTGCCCGACACCATCGGCAAAAGCCCTGCAATCTGGGATAACAGCGTCGTCTTGCCCAGGCCATTTTCGCCGATCAAATGGCAAATATCGCCCGCATTTAAGGTTAGATTCACCCCTTGGCACAGCACAAATTCACCGCGCTGCACATCCACATCATCCAAGGTTACGATGGGCGATTTATCAAAAGCCGTCATAGCACACATCAGTTAAAAAATATAGCTAATGATACCAAAAATCCGCCCCAAGCAAAACCCAATTTTCAATAAGTTTGGTGATTTGCTTTGCATAATCTCCCCCTTTGGGCTACAATTTAACAATAAAATCAAGCATCAGATCATCATGAAAATCTTAGACAAATTAAAACAACTACTCCAAAAACCCGACACCCCAGCCAAGCCAGAGCCTAGCGAGGATGCACACCGCCACGCAGTCAGTACGCGCATCATGACATGGCTCGATAAGCAAGGCTGGAAATACGAACATCGCGCACCTGAAGAAGATGCCGAGATGCGCACGCACCACATGATTTTAAGTTTTACGGACAATCAATCGGACTGGACGTGTGTGTTCCGCGTCAATGAGAATAATCAGCTGGTTGCCATCTTTGGCGTACTGACCGAGACCGTACCGCCAAGCCACTATGCATCCATATTGATGAAAATCGCCCGCGCCAATCTTAACATCGCCTTTGGCAGCATTGAATTAGACCCTTTTGATGGCGAAGTGCGCGTAAAGATGTCAATCGATGCCGAATTTAGCGCCCTTAGTGATAAGGCGCTCGGCTGCTACCTGCAGGGCGTGGCAGGACTGACTGAGATCGCACAGCGACTATTCGACGACGCGATGGCAGAGAGTGAGCCCAGTCCCATCATTCACGACTATCTTAATGATTATAACGACCTGCCACAAGAGTCGGACAGTGGGTTTTTTACACCCACCCACACCGCCCAATAAGCCATGCTAAAAATCGCCCATTCGCCCCTATTTTGCCATAGTCTGCCAGCATCCCACCGCTTTCCTATGGCAAAATACGACCTAATTCCCCAAAAACTGCTCCAAGAAGGCGTTATCACGCCTGATAACCTATTTCACCCCCAACTCTTATCCGAGCAAGAAATCCTAACGACCCACACCGCCGACTATTGGCATAAATTAAAAACAGGCACACTAACCGACAAAGAAATCCGCAAAATCGGTCTGCCTATGTCCGCAGAACTCATCAAACGAGAACGCTACATCACGCACGCCACCTATGAATGTGCCTTGTACGCCAAAGAATACGGCATATCGCTGTCCACATCGGGCGGTACACATCACGGATTTGCTGATAGTGGGGAAGGCTTTTGTATTTTAAATGACATTTGTGTGGCAAGCAATGTGCTGTTAAAAGAAGGACTTGCCAAACGCATTTTAATCCTTGACCTAGATGTCCATCAAGGCAATGGCAATGCGTCCCTTATGGCGGATAATGCCAATGTTTTTGTGATGAGTATGCACGGCGAGAAAAACTATCCCTATCACAAGCCCAAATCGGATTTGGACATTAACCTGCCTGACGGGACGGGCGATGATGACTATTTGTCGCTTTTAAAATACCATTTGCCCAAAGTGCTAGATGATTTTAACCCTGATTTTGTGTTTTATCAGGCGGGGGTGGATGTGCTTGCCGATGTTGGGCTCTATCATTTGAACACCCAGCGTGTTGTCAAATTCGAAAAAGATGAAATACTCGAATTTGCCCGGGAAAGATATGAAAACCCGGGTGAAGCGGTATTTGGTAAAGG
>NZ_JAAELD010000370.1 GCF_024227015.1 Moraxella sp. | reverse complement strand
CCGGCAACTGTTTAAAACCCTTCTCCGCCAAACGAGCCAGCGCCGCAGCCAAAGCGTCCCTATCATGGGCTAAATCCCCCAAACGCTGCATAATTAATGGATGCCCGTGACTGATTTTTAACACTTTAGACACCAAATGACTATCATCACTATGCCATAACTGATTTAACGCCTGATGACTCTGCAAAAATAACCACGCCTCATTCATGGGTAATGGTCCCAAAGGCAACCAGAGTACCTTATCAACCCATACCACTGGGCGATGCCGACTGGTCATCATCACCCGCGATTGCCCTTGCAACCGTGTCACAAACGCCGTTAACAATTCCGTCCATTCTGGGTCCTGACAAACAGACCCTTTTTTCGGATCAGATAACAAATTCGTCTCAAAGTTGTCTATAATCAACAAGATAGGATAATTCTCCAGCACATACAGCAAATTTTCTCGCATCGTTTCATATCGCGCCGGCTCATCTTTCGGCAATAAAATTTTGCGATACTCAT
>NZ_JAAELD010000369.1 GCF_024227015.1 Moraxella sp. | reverse complement strand
CTAAGGTCTATTTATCACTAATCTAAAAGTCTAATCAATGTGCATCTAGCCAACAATCGCCAGTGTCCATTCCGACGACGATAGGCACTTTCAGGCCAGGCATGGCAGTACGCATTTTCTCTTCGATGAGTGGTTTTACATGTTCCAGTTCAGGCTTGAATACATCAAAAACCAATTCATCATGTACCTGCATGATCATCTTCGTTTTTAGTTTTTGCTTTTGCAAAACACGATGAATTTTCACCATCGCCATTTTGATCATGTCGGCAGCAGTGCCCTGGATGGGCGTGTTGATGGCCATGCGTTCGGCATTGCTTCGTACCATTCCGTTTCGGGAGTTGATGTCGCGCAGATAACGTCGACGCCCCATGAGGGTAGTGACGTATCCATTTTTGCGGGCATCCTCCACGGTTTTGTCCATATAGGTTTTTAGCGCAGGATATTGCTTGAAATATTGTTGAATTAATTCGCTGGCCTCAGCACGTTTGATGTCAAGTTGGCGCGATAGATTGGTTGCGCCAGCTCCGTAAATGATGCTGAAGTTTACCGTTTTTGCGCGGTAGCGTTGTGTTTTATCTACTTCATCGAAAGGCACTCCGAACACGCGAGCAGCTGTTGCGCTGTGGATGTCCTGACCTGCAGTGAAGGCTTCGAGCATGGCTTCATCACCGCTTATTTCAGCGATAATGCGCAATTCAATTTGAGAATAATCCGCCGCGAGT
>NZ_JAAELD010000368.1 GCF_024227015.1 Moraxella sp. | reverse complement strand
TTTTTAGAATATTGGCACTCCATAGGGGATTCGAACCCCTGTTACCGCCGTGAAAGGGCGGTGTCCTAGGCCTCTAGACGAATGGAGCGCAAGGACTGTAAAACTGATTTTATCAAATCGCTTTACCAACTTTTGAACGCTTTCACCGTGTTTCTCAAAAGTGGCGCTATTATAGCAAATTATTTTGAGCCGTCAAGCGATAATTTTTCAAAAATTTAAAATAATTTGTAAATATTTGATTTATATATAAAAATTATTTTAAAAGTCAGTCTTTGAAGTTGTTGAATTGCAGTGGCACGCCAAATGATTTTTCTTTTAAGAATGCCATACAAGCTTGTAGATTGTCCCGTTTTTTGTCATTGACGCGAATCTTGTCGCCTTGAATGCTGGCCGATACTTTTAGGTCGCTTTCTTTAATGGCTTTGCTGATCTTTTTGGCGGTGTCTGAGTCTAGACCGTCTTTTAGGTTGATGACTTGTTTGACGGTTTTGCCTGATTGGGCTTTGTCCTGTGGGTCGAGGACTTGTAGATCTACGCCGCGCTTGATGAGCTGCTTTTCAAAGATGGCGTAAACATTGTCAGATTGAAGCTCGTTATCGCAGGTAATGGTTACGGTTTTGGCTTTTTCGTTCAGCTCGACGGTGATGTCACTGCCTTTAAAGTCAAAACGCGTGGCGATCTCTTTGTCAGTATTGCCAATGGCGTTACGCACTTCCTGAACGTTTAATTCAGATACGATGTCAAAAGATGGCATGATTACTCCTATAGTTGGGTGGGCACGCAGTTGTCGTCTGCGCTGATGTTATCTGTGGTGTCGTCGCTGCCTTTGATGGCCAGCATGGGCAATTCATTAAAAATCTTGCAGAATAGCTCGGCGGTTTTTTGGGTGTCGTAGAGTGCTGAATGGGCGTGATTGTTGTCAAATTCAATGCCTGCCATCATGCAGGTGCGCGCCAACACGGTATGCCCATAAGCAAGGGCGGATAGGCTTGCTGTGTCGAGCACGCTAAAGGCATGAAATGGCGAGTGATTCTTTGAATTGGTGCGCGCGATGGCAGCATTCAAAAAACCCAAATCAAAATGCGCATTATGTCCGACCAGAATGCATTGACGGCAGTTGTATTGTTTGCGCACTTCTTTTAATGCCTTAAAGATGCGACGTAGGGCGACTTTCTCATCCTCGCTGATCGCCTTTCGAAAAGGGCTCTCAGGGTTAATGCCGGTGAACTTGAGTGCGGCAGGCTCAAGATTTGCTCCGATGAACGGCTCGATGTGGGCGTTCAGTGGTTCACCTTGGATGAGCTGACCTTGTTCATCCATCACAATGGGAATGCAGGCAATCTCAAGCAAGGCATCTGTCTGTGCATTAAAGCCTGCTGTCTCGACATCGACGACCACAGGCATAAAGCCACGAAAACGCTCCTTTAGGGTGATAGGCTTATCCGATGTCATCACGACACCTGTGTCCAAGCTAGGCTCTGACCTGCCAGTAGTGGTGTCAAGGTCTTACCGTCTAGGTAGTCGTAGGCTTCAGGGATGGTCTGTTCCTGTTTGATCAGCGTAATGGTGCTGGTATTGACAGGCAAGCCATAGAACTGAGCACCAAAGACGCTAGAGAAATTCTCAAGCTTATCAAGTGCGCCAACGCTCTCAAAGGCTGTCGCGTATAATGGCAGGGCGTGTACGGCGGAATAACAGCCAGCACAGCCGCAAGCATTCTCTTTGGTGTGAGTGGCATGCGGTGCTGAGTCTGTACCTAAGAAGAATTTAGGATTGCCACTGGTTGCCACTTCTAATAGACGCTTTTGGTGGTCGGCGCGTTTTAGGATGGGTAGGCAGTAATAGTGGGGTTTGACACCGCCAACCAGTAGATGATTACGGTTAAATAGCAAATGCTGCGGCGTGATGGTCGCACCGATGTGACTGCCCTGAGCCAAACAAAAATCAGCCGCATCAGCGGTCGTGATGTGCTCCATGACGATTTTTAATTCAGGGAAGTTTTTGATAATAATCGACAGAATCTCATCCAAAAAACGCTTTTCACGATCGAAAATATCCACATCACTGTGCGTGACTTCGCCATGCACTAACAGTGGGATGCCGTGTTTTTGCATGGCTTCAAAGACTTCTGCGCGTCCTAGAATGTCGGTAACACCATCAGCTGAATTGGTGGTGGCGCCTGCTGGGTAGAGCTTAACAGCACGTACTACACCGGAAGCCTTAGCGGCAGCGATCTCATCAGCGGTGGTTTGATCGGTGAGATACAGCACCATGCAGGGGTTGAAGCTCTGCTTGCGTTCGGCGCTGATGTCAGCGTTAGCCAGCGCGTCCAAGATTCGTCCGCGATAGGCGATCGCCTGCTCGGTCGTCTTGACAGGTGGGACGAGGTTTGGCATGCGGATGATGCGGTTAAAACTCTGTGCGGCGTGTGCAACTGTGGTGCGTAGGGCATCGCCATCGCGCAGATGGATGTGCCAATCGTCTGGCTGAATCAAGGTAAGTGTGGTCATGATTTGGCTCGCTAAAGTATGATTTGATTGGATTATTTTAGCATGAAACAGGCATTTGCCAAAATGATTTCACGGCTTAGATGGCTAACGTGAGCGCATGGCGTGCCAGCGAAAATGCAATCGCCCACATGACGATGCCGATGAGCGTGTCTAGCACTCGCCAAGTGGTGGGTTTTTTGAATAATGGCGTAAGCAGTCTTGCGCCATAACCAAGCCCAAAAAACCAAGTCGCTGAAGCCAGCACCGCCCCGATGAGAAAGTAATATTTTTCGCTCAAGCTAAGTGGGCTGGCAATGCTGCCTACCAGAACGACGGTATCAAGATAGACGTGCGGGTTTAATAGTGTTAAAGCAAGCGTGGTAGCAATGGTTTTGCCCAGTGTGTGAGTCTGATGCTGACTGTCTAATGCCAATGCGCTTGTGCCTTGATGGGCGGATTTAAAGGCGCGAAAACCATACCATAATAAGAACGCAGCACCCATGAGCGACAGCATGAGCGTGGCAATGGGGCTTTGGCTAATAAGACTGCCAAAACCAAGCACGCCCATACTCATCAAAATAAAATCGCACAAGAAACAAATCAAGCACACCCAAAAGACATGCTGGCGCAATAGGCCTTGCTTTAATACAAAGGCGTTCTGAGCGCCAATGGCGACAATTAAGCCAAACGAAACAAAAAACCCTTGTAGGGTAATAGAATTCATCATTTATCCAAAAATAGCACATGAAAAACACGCCCATTTGAGCGTGTTTCTATTGAGTATAAATGCTTATTTATTCTCAAGCTGTGGTACGGCATTGCCACCACCCACGCCCAGAAGGCCGCTTTGGGTGTAGATGCCAAGCTTGTGACGGGTGTCCGCGATGTCAAGGTTGCGCATGGTTAGCTGACCGATACGATCAAGCGGGGTGAACGCAGCATCTTCAACCTTCTCCATAGACAGACGTTCTGGCTCGTAAGTTAGGTTCTCTGATTCGGTGTTCAGGATGCTGTAGTCGTTACCACGGCGTAGCTCTAGCGTCACTGTGCCTGTAATGGCGCGTGCCACCCAGCGCTGAGCGGTCTCTCTTAGCATTAGTGCTTGAGAATCGAACCAGCGACCTTGGTACAGTAGGCGACCTAGACGAAGACCGTTAATGCGGTATTGCTCGATGGTGTCTTCGTTGTGGATGCCGGTCACCAGACGCTCATAAGCGATGTGCAATAGCGCCATGCCAGGGGCTTCGTAGATGCCGCGAGATTTGGCTTCGATGATGCGGTTCTCGATCTGATCGGTCATGCCCAGACCGTGACGACCACCGATCTCGTTGGCTTTTAGAATAAGATCAACTGGGCTTTCGATACGCTCGCCATTGATCGCGACAGGCACGCCTTCTTCAAAGGTGATGCTAACTTCTTCGGCATCAATCTTCACATTCTCATCCCAGTACGCCACACCCATGATAGGCTCTACGATCTTGTGACTGACATTAAGAAACTCAAGGTCTTTGGCTTCGTGGGTTGCGCCCAGCATGTTAGAGTCGGTTGAGTAGGCTTTTTCTTTGCTCATCTTGTAGTCAAAGCCATTATCGATGAGGAATTGACTCATCTCAGCACGACCTCCCAGCTCGTCGATGAACGTTTGGTCTAGCCAAGGCTTGTAGATTTTTAGTTCAGGGTTGGCCAGCAGACCATAGCGATAGAAACGCTCGATGTCATTGCCTTTATAGGTTGAGCCATCACCCCAGATGTTCACATCATCTTCACGCATGGCAGAGACGAGCATCGTACCTGTCACAGCACGTCCTAGCGGCGTGGTGTTGAAGTATGGCATACCGCCTGTGGTTACGTGGAATGCGCCGCACTGAATGGCAGCGATGCCTTCTAGGGCGAGCTGTAGTCGGCAGTCAACAAGACGCGCCTTGACTGCGCCGTATTGCTCTGCCTTGGCAGGGATGGCGCTATAGTCGTCTTCGTCAGGCTGGCCTAGGTTAGCGGTGTAGGCATAAGGCTTCGCACCTTTTTGTTTCATCCATAGCAGGGCGGCAGAGGTATCAAGACCGCCAGAGAAGGCGATACCGACTTTCTTGCCGGTAGGTAGGTTTTGTAAAATGGTGGCGTTTGACATGAATGTTCCTTAAAAAACTTAAAACTAAAAGCCAAATGAATCTTTAAGATTATAGCACTTTTGGGCATGGTTTTGGCTGATTTACCGAAAAATATTTTAATATCACCATCAAAAATTCACGCAAAATTTCCCCCAAAGCTTAAATTTTTTGATAAACTAACAATTTATAAAATATCCATCATTTTTTAATTTGATAATCCATGAGCCTAGCGACTTCCAAAGTTCATTTATTGATTGATACCGCCAATCAGACCCTTGATGTCTATGATGGTGATGAATTGATCAAGAGATTTAGCGTATCCACCGCCAAAAATGGCGCAGGTCAGCTTGAGAACACGGGCTGCACGCCGCTGGGCAGACACACCATTG
>NZ_JAAELD010000367.1 GCF_024227015.1 Moraxella sp. | reverse complement strand
GGCGCGCTCATTGGTGGTAATGTCAAGGCGGCAGAAAGCATTGGCGAAGGCACGCTATTAGCGACGGTTAGCGAGCGCTTGGTTGATGGCGATGTTGCAATCATTGCTTTGGTTCAAGAGAGTAGCGAGGATGTGCTAAATGACTTTTTCAATCAGTTTAGCGATACTACAGTCAGCCGCTGGGATGCTGTGGTTGTCCAAAAAGAAGTTCAAGAGGCTCTGGAAGTGCAAAAGGACTTGGCAATCAAAGCACGCGCAGATCTAAAGGTTAAAAAAGCCGAAGAGCGCCAAGATAATTGGGATGAGTTCAAGAACAACCTAAAAGCCAAATTTGACGAATTGGGCGATAAAATCAAAAAAGGCTTGGAATAAGCGTTAGAGTAAATGAAAAAACACCAGTCGCTTGCTGGTGTTTTTATTGATTAGGCGGTGGTTGGTGGTACGTAGTGTTTGTGCTTATTAATGTGGCTTTCAAAGAGCTTAAAGCCAAACATGATGATCCACGCCAAAATCAAATAAATCACACCAGCGGCAGCGTACATTTCGATGTGTAGGTAGTTCTTTGCCGCTAGGTTCTTGGCGGTCAAGGTCAGCTCCGTGATCGTAATCGACGCTGCCAGAGCACTGCCTTTTAGAATAAAAATCACCTCGTTGCTGTAAGCAGGAATCATGATGCCAAAAGCGCGTGGCAGCATGATTCGGCGGATTTTTTGGAATTTTGACATCCCGATGGCATCAGCAGCCTCAAGCTCGCCCTTAGGGATGGCAGCGATGGCGCCACGCACGATCTCTGCGATATAGGCAGCGGTATTTAGCGTGAATGCGATGATGGCACACCAGTACGCTTGCTTAAATACCGGCTCCCAAAGAAAGCTGTCTTTGATGAAATCAAACTGCCCAAGCCCCTGATAAATCAAGAAAATCTGAATCAATAGTGGCGTACCACGAAAGAAAAAGATATACAAAAAAGGCAGGGCTTTGATCCAAAGATGCTTAGATGAGCGCAGGAGCCCCAACACAACCCCAAGTATTAAGCCTAATACACAAGACAGTACCACAAGTTCGATGGTGGTCACTGATGCCTTTAGCATGGTGGGAAGATGCTCGATGACGGCTTGCCATTGTAGATTCATGCCTTATCTCCTTGTTTTAACAGTGACTTGGCATAGCGAGCGGCAGGGTTGGCGCGCCATTCAAAATGCGTCATAAACAGCGTGACAATGGTGGTCAATGCCAGATAGATGAGCGCTGCTGTGATGTAGAATGTAAAAGGCATTTGGGTGGTTTGGGCGGCACGACCTGAATAATACATGAGGTCTTGAAGTCCGATAAGCGACACTAATGCGGTGTCTTTTAGTAGCACTAAGGTTAGGTTGCCGATGCCAGGCAGTGCCACAAGCCACATCTGTGGCAGGATGATGCGTCTGACAGTCTGAGCAGGCGTCATGCCAAGGCTCTGAGCGGCTTCCCATTGACCTTTTGGGATGTCTTGAACCGCCATGCGAAATACTTCGGTGGCATACGCGCCAAACATGATGGATAAGGCTGCCACACCTGCCCAAAAGCGGCTCATGTCCACACGACCTGTGTAACCAATCTGAGCAGCGACAAGCTGTATGATGGCATCACCGCCAAAGAAAATGAAAAATACCATGAGCAGCTCAGGCACGCCGCGCACGACAGTGGTATAAATGTCTGCGATGCGTTGGAGTAGCCATACGCCAGATAGCTTGGCAGCTGCACCCAGTAAGCCAAGAATGAGACCAAAAATCAGACTAACAAAGCCTAACTGAATGGTGAGCCATGTGCCTTTCATTAAAATTGGGCCGTAGCCTTGTAGGTCAAACACGTTATTGCCTTATAAATGCCTTATCAAGAAAAGACGAACAAAAAATCCATAAAAACGGCTTGGACGATGACAAAGAGATTTGCCAAGCCCAAACCGCCTATTTTAACAAAATTTCACTTATCATGAAATGCTTATTTTTAAATCCATCCAAAAGCAGGGCTTAACCTGACTCGGCTGGTTTATTTTGTTAGCATCTCTTGTCCGAAGTGCTTCACAACGATCTCATCATAAGTGCCGTCCGCCTTGATGTCAGCCAGCGCTTTGTTGAACTTGCCAGCAAGCTCTGCATCTCCTTTATTGACCGCGATGGCGAATTTGTCGTTGATGTCGATGTCGTCGCCTTTGATTTCAAAGTTCTTGCCTAGGTCGCTTTTTAGCCATGTTAGGGCGGGCAGCTTATCAGAGATCATGACATCCACACGACCGTTGCCCAGATCCATGAAGGCGCCGTCCAGACTGCCGTGCAGCTGTGGTGTGACGCTTGGGTGGGCTTGTGATAGCCATTGGCTTGAGATGGTTGAACCTTGAGCGGTGATCTTGGCAGCTTCGATTTCACTGGCGTTGGCAGGGTTAAATGTGCTGTCTTTTTTTGCCAAGAATACTAGGGTGTTGGCAAAGTACGGCTCGGTAAAATCAACCTGTTCGATGCGCTCGGGCGTCACCGACATCGATGAGACGATGGCGTCGAATTTGCCGGCTTTTAGCGCAGGAATGATACCGTCCCAGTCTTGGGCTTCGATGGTGCATTCTGCTGCCATCTTGGTGCATAGCGCGTTTGCGATGTCTACGTCAAAGCCACCAAGTGAACCGTCGGTGTTGGTGTAGTTAAATGGGGCGTACGCGCCTTCGGTGGCGATGCGAATTTGATTTGAGTTGGTTGGCGCGGCTTCTTTATCGCCACCACAAGCGCTTACCAGAGCAGTTAGCGTAAGCGCGCTTAATAATTTTAGCTTCATGTTCATGTCCTTATAAATTGATATAGACAAATAGGGCGCATCTTGTGACACGCCCTAAGGATTATTTTACGATGTTTTGATCGAAGTATTTGCCGACAAGCTCATCGTACTTGCCAGATTCTTTTAGCTTGGCAAGTGCGGCATTGAATTCGCCTTTTAATGCATCATCCTTACGGAAAGCGATGGCGACGGTGTCATTGATGTCAATTGGTTCGCCTTTGACTTCAAATTCGGCGCCTTGCTCGGTTTTTAGCCAATCTAGGGCAGGAACGATGTCAGACATCATGCCATCAACGCGACCTGCACTTAGATCAAGGTAGGCGTTGTCTTGCTTGTCGTAGGTTTTTACGACAGCATTTGGATGATTGGCAGCCACATAATCAGCGGATACGGTGGCTTGCTGAGCGGCGATGTTCTTGCCATCAAGAGCGTTTACGTTCAGATCAACGCCTTTTTTGCCAAGCAATACCAAGGTGTTGTTAAAATACGCATCACTAAAATCGACCACTTTGGCGCGCTCTTCGGTGGCAGACATGCCAGCCATCACAGCATCAAATTTCTTGGCGTTTAGACCTGGGATTAGACCTTCCCAGTCTTGGCTTTGGATGTCGCATTGGGCTTTCATTTCTTCGCACAGTGCATTGGCAAGATCAATCTCAAAGCCCACCAAGTTACCGCTGTTATCTAGGTAGCTAAATGGCTTAAAGCTAGACTCGGTCGCGATGCGGATTTGCTTGGCGCTGTCGGCAGGCGCAGCAGATTCTGCAGGTGCTTTATCGCTACCACAAGCACTTACCAGAGCAGTTAGCGCAAGTGCGCTTAATAATTTTAGTTTCATTGTTCTCTCCTTTGGGCGGTTGTTGCGATTATTTGAAGTTCGCTGCTTCAAGCTCAGCCAGTTTGCCAGATTCTTTTAGCTTGACAAGTGCGGCGTTGATGTCTTCTTTTAGGGCGTCGCCTTTACGAACAGCGATACCTAGGTTGTCGTTATTGTCGATCTCTTCACCAACCAGACCAAAGCCTTCTTGGCCTTGTTTTAGCCATTCTGCCGCAGAGACTTTTTCTGCCATGACTGCCGCGTTGCGACCAGCTTTTAGATCAAGATAAGCGTTCATGTAGGTGTCGTACAGCTGCACGGTATTGCCATCTTTACCGTCATATTTCTCAGCGATGTAGGCGGCGCCAGTGGTTGAACGCTGACCACCTAGGATGGTGTTTTTGATGTTATTTGGGTCAAAGCTGCCATCGGTTTTTGATAACCATACGATGGTATTTGAAAAATATGGCTCAGAGAAATCAACCTGCTCTAGGCGCTCAGGTGTGATCGACATGCCTGCGATAATGGCGTCGTATTTGTTGGCGTTTAGACCTGGGATTAGCCCTTCCCAGTCTTGAGCGACGATTTCACATTTGGCGTTGATTTCGGCGCAGACCGCGTTGATCACATCTACGTCAAAACCGATGATTTTGCCATCTGGTGCGGTATCGTTGAATGGAGGGTAGGCAGCTTCGGTGGCGATTTTTAGTTCGCGAGCAGCAGGCGCGTCAGCTTTGGCAGCATCTGCATTGTCTGCAGGCTTGTCTTGATTACATGCTGTCAAGGCTAGGGCGATGGCAGCGATGCTACCGATTTTGGCGATGTTCATAAACGTTCCTTAAAACTAAAAATAAAACAATCAATCAGCGGTGCGATGCCATGAATTCACGCACGCGTTCAGATTTTGGGTTGTCAAATACTTCATCGGGAGTGCCAATCTCTTCGATGCGACCTTGGTGCAAAAAGACGATCTTGTCCGATACTTCACGCGCAAATCGCATCTCGTGCGTGACGATCAGCATAGTACGCCCCTCGGCGGCCAGCTCGCGCATCACTGATAACACTTCGTTCACAAGCTCAGGGTCAAGCGCCGATGTCGGCTCGTCGAACAGCAGTACCTGCGGCTTCATCGCCAAGGCGCGTGCGATGGCAACACGCTGGCGCTGACCGCCTGATAGGTTGTCAGGGTAGGCGTTTTTCTTGTCGAGCAGTCCTACTTTATCAAGTAGGCGTTCGGCTTCTGCGATGGCTTCGGCCTTGGATTGCCTTAGGACTTGGGTTGGGCCTTCGATGATGTTTTGGAGGATGGTTTTGTGCGGCCAAAGATTGAAGCTTTGAAAGACGAAACCGATTTTTGAGCGTAATTTTTCGAGTTGTTTTGGGTTTTTGGCAACCAGTTCGCCTTTTTTGTCGGTGAGAACCAGCTCTTCATTGCCGATGATGATCTTGCCGCTGCTTGGATTTTCTAGTAGATTAATGCAGCGAAGCAGGGTGGATTTGCCCGAGCCTGATGAGCCTAAGATGCTGATCACATCGCCGTCGTGCGCGGTTAAAGAGACGCCTTTTAGGACTTGCAAAGAGCCGTAATTCTTATGAATGTCTTGTAAATCTAGGGCGATGGGGCGAGTGTCGGTCATGATGGTTCTTTTTAAAATAAGTGTACGAAGCAGTCAAAATAACGAACAAAAGTATAAGTTCGTGAAATATAAAACATGAATTAGATATTTTCGCCAAAAGTGCACTAAAAGGCAAATGTTTTTCACGTTTTGGGTGAATTTTTTTGTATAAATTGGTAAATTTTAACCAAGCGTGGTTAATTTTGTCATTTTTGAATGGAAAAATTGGGGTTTGGTTGTTATGATAGGGCAAGTTTTAAGCAGTTAGGAGTGAGGATGAATACCCAAGAATACATGATGAGCGTCGGCAAAAAAGCACGAGCGACGTCACGTGCGTTGGCAGCGGCGAATACACGCACCAAGAATGCAGCACTTGGTGCCATTAAAGAAGCAATGATCGCCAATAAAGACGGCATCTTAAGCGAGAATGCCAAAGATGTCGCGAACGGTAAACAAAACGGGCTAGATGAGGCGCTGTTGGATCGTTTGGTGATTAATGAGTCGCGCTTTGATGCGATGCTGGCGTCCTTGGATGATGTGATTGGTCTGCCCGATCCGATCGGTGAGATTGATGACATGGTATATCGTCCGTCGGGCATTCAGCTGGGCAAGATGCGTGTGCCGCTTGGGGTGATTGGCATGATTTATGAGAGTCGCCCGAATGTCACGGTTGAGGCGGCAAGTCTTGCCATCAAATCAGGCAATGCCATCATCCTGCGCGGTGGCTCTGAGGCATATCATTCAAATCAGGCAATTGCAGCCTGCGTGCGTGCAGGATTGGATGCGGCAGGACTGCCAAGTGAAGCGGTTCAAGTACTAGAGACGACGGACCGCGCGGCGGTAGATAGCTTGATTACGATGACAGAGTTTGTGGATGTGGTGATCCCTAGAGGCGGTAAAGGTCTGATTGAGCGCATCGCTAAGGGTGCGCGCGTGCCCGTCATCAAGCACCTAGATGGCAACTGCCACACCTATGTGGATGAGTCGTGTGACATCGAGATGGCGATTAAAATCTGCGTCAATGCCAAGACCTCGCGCTACGCCCCATGCAATGTCATGGAGACGCTACTTGTTCATAAGAGCCGCACCGATGCACTGATCAAAATTCTAAACGCAATGCATGATGTTGATAATAATATGCAATTTTTCGTGTGTGCTGAGACGATGAAAGCTCTAAAAGACACGCACCTAAACATCCAAGCCGCCACCGAAGATGACTGGTATCAAGAATATCTTGCGCCCAAGCTTGCCGTTAAAATCGTAGATGAGCTGGACGATGCCATCACGCACATCAACCACTACGGCAGCCACCACACCGACGTCATCATCACCAATGACTATGCCAACATGCAAAAGTTCATTCGCGAGGTGGATTCATCAAGTGTGATGGTCAATGCATCGAGCCGTTTTGCCGATGGGTTTGAATATGGGCTGGGTGCTGAGATTGGTATCTCAACCGATAAGATTCACGCGCGCGGACCTGTGGGTCTGCATGGACTGACTTCCCAAAAATGGGTGGTGTTCGGACACGGTGAAGTGCGTTAATTTTTGGGGCTGAACTAGATTAGCAACTGTGCTATACTAGTTTTATGAAGATAACCCATTGTAAACTAAGCAAAAAAGTCCAGTTAAAACTACTAGAATTTTTTGTATTAGAAGTAACTGCTCGTTCATCGGCGGATTTGCTTAACATTCACGCCAATACAGCCATATTATTCTACCATAAAATCC
>NZ_JAAELD010000366.1 GCF_024227015.1 Moraxella sp. | reverse complement strand
CCGTGATGTCGTCATTTTGCGCATTTCTTTTTTATGATTTTAACCTTGATTTAATTATGCAAACTATCCAATCAACCAAAAGCCTTACTCGACTGTGGCGACAGCTCTTTTTTATTCCGATGCTTCACAATCGCTGGCTAACCGATGACTTAAAGTCATCACTAACCCAGAGCATTACAGATGCTGAGTGCGGTCATCGCGGTGAGATTTATCTTGTCATTGAGAATCATCTGCCCATCGGTGAGGCGTATGAGATGGATTGTCGTGAGCGCGCGTTGGCTTTGTTTGGCTTGCACCGTGTTTGGGATACTGCTGAAAATACGGGCGTGATGATTTATGTGAATGTTTGTGAGCATGATTTGGAGGTTATTGCTGATCGTGGCATTGATGATTTGGTCGATGATGAAGAATGGTTAAAGCTAACCCAGAATGCGCTAAATGCGTGCAAACAAGGTAATTTTGGCGCAGGGCTGACCACGCTGATTAACGAGATTGGCAATCTGATGCGCGCCCACTATCCGGGCGATGTCTCGGGCAATGAGCTTAAGAATGATGTGGTGTTCTTAAAGTGATGAATAGCCCGTTGACTTGGCTTGTACTACTTATGGGCGCAGGGATTGTTTTGTATTTTATCGCGCGTTTTTTACCCAAGAAGTCAAATGATTCAATGCGCCGCATAGCGCCGATAGATCGATTACAAGCTGAGCTGATTCGGCGTGAGCCTTATTTTGATTACACCATAAAGCAAGATCGAATCATTGTATCCAAAGACGGCTCTATTGACGCGTATATTATTCTAGATGATAAAGCCGTTAATGCCACCAGGAAACTTGGCGATGTGATGATATTTAGCCTAAAACAGCGGTACCGCATTAAAGAGCTGTCAGAATTGGTCGCGAAGCTCCAACAATTTAAAAAATAACTAAAATTATCCTTGTAAGCGCTTTGTTTTTTTGATAAAATACCGCCTTATTTTATGTCCTAGTCGTGTTCGTTATCAAGAGCTATCAAGGGATAGCCACGACACACAGGTTTTTTACGGAGAACGTAGATGTACGCAGTAATCAAAAGTGGCGGTAAACAACACCGTGTTAGCGTTGGCGAGACTCTAAAAGTTGAGCTACTAAAAGCTGAAAAAGGTGAAACGCTGAAGATTGAAGACGTGCTAATGGTTGTAAATGGCGCTGACATCAAAATTGGTCAACCAGTTGTTGCTGGCGCTAGCGTTGAAGCAGAAGTGGTAGAACATGGTCGCGGCAAAAAAGTGCGCATTGTTAAGCACCGTCGTCGTAAGCACTACCATAAAGAGCAAGGTCACCGTCAATGGTTCACTGAGCTAAAAATCAAAGCAATCAACGCTTAATTACCATTTATTTGATGCCTTTATCTGATAAAGCATCCACATAGGAGACATTCTCATGGCACATAAAAAAGCCGCAGGTTCTACTCGTAACGGTCGTGATTCTAACCCAAAAATGCTTGGCGTAAAAGTATTTGGCGGTCAAGACGTTGTTGCAGGTAACATCATTGTTCGTCAACGTGGTACTGAATTCCACGCAGGCGAAGGCGTAGGCATGGGTCGCGACCACACACTATTCGCTCTAACTGAAGGCGTAGTGAAGTTCGAGACTAAAGGTCAATTCAACCGCCGTTATGTATCTGTATTGGCAAAATAATCTTAGCTAAGATTAGCCCAATCAAAAAACCATCGCAATATCTTGCGATGGTTTTTTATTTGAATTTATTTCTTAAGACAAAAAAATAAGGCTCATTAAGAGCCTTATTTGCATGATCCGATGGGGTTATTTGCCAATCCATTGACGGATCTTCTCGCGCTCTTCTTCGCTAGAGTTTAACCAAAGCTGCATAAAGCCGTCTAGGTTATCACGGGCGATAGGCGCTTGGGTTGGTGCGCTTGATGCAGTTACTGTAGTGGTAGGTGCTTGGTTTAAGGCAGCGATGGTTCTTTGGTTAGAAGTTACTGCATTATCACGACCGAACATGCCACCGATGCTTTGAGTGATTGAGCTTAATACACCTGTGCGGTCTTCAACGATGCTCTCTTGAGCAATGACTTGACCATTTTGGGCAACAGCTAAGGTTGGCGATTTGACGTATTCTTTGGCAGCGTTGTAGTTATTTGGTTGGTTTGGCATGACTAGTTGATAGGTTTGATTGTCCTGAAGGTCTGCTGTCACCGTGATGTTGCCAGATTTTAGGTAGTCGTGATCGCCACGAGTTAGATCAAAGATACGATCATAGCGTGCAGTCACGACATGACGACCTGCCTCTAGTTTGAATTCTCTTTGTAGTGGCTGTAGTGCGCCGTGGCGAACTTCTTGACCGTTAATGGCGGTCACTTTGATGTTGTCATCGACCAGTAGGCGCACTTCTGCGTGAGCATATGCTGCACTTAGTGCAAGGGAGGCGATGATGGCTTTAGTGATCATTTTCATAAGTTTTTCCTTTGAGGTGAAATTTGGGCTAACCTTTGATCGATTAGGGTTAATTGTCAATTTTATGATCAGAGATTTCGAGTAAAAACGTCTCTCTTTCGATGATGCTCTTGGCCTCATCGATGGTTTTCTTGGGAACTTGCACGCGAGACAGATGGGTTAGCAGAGGCGAGATATGATCTAATACTTGAATCATGTCACCAGCATTGCGCGGACCACTATCTAGCATGAATTCAAAAATCGGCTCAGGCAGTCGCCAATTTTTGCGTTTTAGGATTGAATTAAGTAGTGCCTTTCTATCATCAATGTCTTCATTGGTCGGTAGGCGGAAAGTGGGCGCAAGAGACAACCGTGTAACCAAGTCCAACAGTCCAATCTCAAGCTCGCGCGCAGGATTATTTGCCAAAAATACTATCTGCTTGTTCTGTTCGCGCACTCGGTTAATGAGATGAAATAAGCCTTCTTGCCATTCGCGACTGCGATGAATTAAATGTAAATCATCAATGATGATCAGATCAAACATCTCAAGCCCAACTAAGGCGCTGGCATCACCATCATTATCGATCATGTCACCCAGCGATAGACTGATTGCGCTTTTTTTGTAGGTTTGGGTATAGTGTCTATATATCGCTGCCGCCAGATGGGTCTTGCCGTAGCCATAGGCGCCAATGATGAACAACTCTCTTAAATTGCCAAGACCCAGCTCGCGTATCGCATTTAATACGGGCAAGAATCCATCGCCACGAAAGTCACTAAGGCTGGCATCCTGCTTTAGGTCAAGATTAAGCGATGGCTGAATAAAATCACTCATTAATTACAATTACCTACTTAGGCTTGATGGATTTTTATTATTAACATTATGCTGGTGTATTCTGATCAATCCATCAATTCATTTTATACATTTTAAAGTTGCCTATATATAGCACATTTTGGGAAATGTTGGCAAGTGATTTTGTGGATTTATACAAAATCATTTAAGCTGCTACCATAATTTTAGCTGCTTATGTCCCAGATACCAGTCGCTTCTAAGGTAGGCGGCATAAGCATGGCGAAACAGCACATTGATCACCGCTGAGACGGGCAGTGCAATCAACATACCCACAAAGCCAAGCAATGCCGCGCCCGCCAATACCGCAAAAATCACCCACAGCGCAGACAATCCAATCTTATCGCCCAATAATAAAGGTTGTAATACATAGCCTTCCATCGCCTGACCTACGCCAAAAGCACCAATGATCAGTAGCATGTATTTCCAATCAAATCCAAACTGAAAAAACCCCGCCACAAGCGCTACAATGATGCCAATTGCGAAGCCTAGATAAGGCACGAAACTTGCGATGCCAGCACTGATACCGATGATCAGCCCAAGCTTTAGCCCGATAAGCTGAAGCTGAACGGCATAGATTATACCCAGCAGGATCATCACCATGAACTGACCTTTGATGAAGTTCATCAGCGCTGCATCACAATCTTTGGCGATTAGAGTGATTCTGTTGACATGGTCACGTGGTAGGGCGTTTTGCCAAGTTGTAAGACGTCCGCGCCAATTCAACAAAAAATAAAAAGTCAAAATCGGAATCATGACAATCAAGCCGACGCTGTTGGCGGCAGACATTCCTGAAGTAAATACACGCTTAATGAATGTCTGGGCATCAGAAACTTGATAATTGGTTTGAATGTACGTCGTCAGTTCACTAGAGATCATGTCCAGATCGACTTTAAGAAGGTTGTTTTTGGTGAATTGGCCCAGCCAAGGTCGCGCCACGTCATTATACCATTTTAATAATTCGGGCAACGACTCCCAAGCCAGCTGTAGCTGAACCCAAAGCATGGGAAGCAGCCACACCAAGAGTGCTGAGATGATCAAGGTGATAATCAGATAAACCGCAACAATCGCCAAACCTCTGGGTAAAAATCGATCAAAAATCGCCACCAGCGGATTTAAAAAATACGCCAAAATAAACGCCGCAACAAAAGGCGTAATGACAATACGCATCAGATAAAGCAGGTAAAGGAATAAACACAGACCAACTGTAATAAACAGGCGACGAAAAAATGGGTCAATGTGATATCGGTTCATAAAACTCGTGCGAATAATGATAATTAGCTATATAATAAATAAAAAATGTGCATAAATATACACCAATTTCAAAAAAATTATACAATTTAAGGCGAATGGCGATTTTAGTAAGTTTTTGGGTTAAATTTTTGGTATAATTAACGAGTTTTAACCAATTTTGATTTTGACAGGATTGCAATTGCCATGACAGAGCAAACTTCACTTAGCTATAAAGATGCAGGCGTAGACATTGACGCAGGCGAAGCGCTTGTACAGCGCATCAAATCAGTCGCTAAAGCAACTTCTCGCCCTGAGGTGTTGGGCGGATTGGGTGGTTTTGGTGCGCTTTGCCGTATCCCACAAGGCTATAAATCGCCTTTATTGGTATCGGGTACTGACGGCGTTGGTACTAAGCTAAAGTTGGCATTAGACCTAAATCGTCATGACACCATCGGTCAGGATTTGGTAGCGATGTGTGTGAATGATCTGTTGGTGTGTGGTGCTGAGCCTTTATTCTTCTTGGATTACTACGCCACTGGTAAATTAGATGTTGATACCGCAGAAGCTGTCATCAAAGGCATCGGCGATGGCTGTAAATTGTCAAATTGTGCATTGATTGGCGGTGAGACTGCTGAGATGCCAGGCATGTATCAAGATGAAGATTATGATTTGGCAGGCTTTTGTGTTGGTGTGGTTGAAGAAGAAGAGGTCATCACCGGTAAGAACGTCCAAGATGGCGATGTTCTGATTGCACTTGCTTCTAGTGGCGTGCATTCTAATGGCTATTCTTTGGTGCGTAAGGTTATTGAGGTAACCGGTACGGATGTGGCTATCGAGAAGCTTGGTGAAGAGTCGCTGGCGGATGCACTCATGAAGCCGACGCGCATCTATGTTAAGTCTGTGAACGCCCTTCAGAAGCACCTAGGCAATGCCAATATCCATGCCATGGCGCATATCACTGGCGGCGGTCTGACTGAGAACTTGCCACGTGTACTGCCTGAGAATCTAGCAGCTCAAATCGACACTGCAAGTTGGAATCTACCTGCGATATTCCAATGGCTTCAAAAGGGCGGTAACATTGACACGCTAGAGATGTATCGTACTTTTAACTGCGGTGTTGGCTTCATTCTAGTTATCCCAAAAGAACATGCTGATGCTGCACTAAGCTTCCTAAAAGATCAAGGCGAGGATTCTTGGGTGATTGGCGGTATCGCTGCGCGTGATACGGATGCGGTTGTTTACCAATAAGATATTAATAAACCGTCACTTTGGCGGTTTATTTTTTAAATGACTGATAGTTTGATTGATTGCAAATCTATGAAAAAATTAAAAATCGCCGTACTGGTTTCTGGTAGTGGTTCTAATCTTCAAGTGATGATTGATGCCATGCAGGCAGGGCGACTGCCAATTGAGATTGTTGGTGTGGTTAGTAATGTCGCCGATGCCTATGCGGTGACACGCGCCAATAATGCAGGCATTCGCACGGTGGTGCTTTCGCATGTGCCTAACGGCAAGAAAATGGGCATCAAGACCTTCGAGAAGCATACGCTAGAACTCTTAAATGAGTGGATGCCTGATTTGGTCGTTTTAGCTGGGTTCATGCGTGTGCTGTCGGCGGAATTCATTGCTGCTGTACCTTGTGCCATGATTAATCTGCATCCATCGCTCCTGCCTAATTATAAAGGGCTAGATACACATGAGCGCGTGCTGAAATCTGGCGATAAACTGCATGGATGCAGCGTGCATGTGGTCACAGCTGAGCTTGATGCAGGTCAGGTATTGACTCAGGCTGTATTAGCGGTTAAGCAGAATGAATCATCAGAATTGCTAAGATTGCGCGTGCAGAAGCTTGAGCATCAGCTGGTGCCGTTCACGCTAGAGTTGATCGCAAAAGACGTTCTGTCATTGGATAAGGATGTGATTTCTGATAATTTGGCTTTGCCATATCGACTGTGGTTGAGTGATTATTAAAAACCCCAAGTGATTACCTGGAGTTTTTAATATTAAATTAGTGGTTTTCTTTGGCGTGGTTTAGGGTGTATTTAGGAATCTCGATGGTAAGATTCTCATTTGATACAATACACTGACAAGACAATCTAGAATCAGGCTCTAGACCCCAAGCGCGATCTAGAAGGTCGCCTTCGATGTCATCCATCTCTTCTAAGCTATCAAAACCTTCACGAACGACGACGTGGCAGGTGGTACATGCTTTTGACATGTCGCAAGCATGCTCAATCTTAATGCCACGCTCAAGCAGGCCTTCGCATAGATTTTCACCTTCATTTAGCTCTACTGTTGCGCCTTCAGGGCAGATTTCGTGATGGGGTAGGACAGTTACGGTTACCATGATCTTTCTCGTTTTTTCTTTGATTGATTTAAAAACTTAGTTTGTGTGCCACTCGGCGGTGCTTGTGCCCTTTAATGCGGACTTGACATTTTGATCCATGATGATCGAGGCAAAATGATCGCTTAATGGTTTAAGCTTAGCATTGGCTGTATCGATGGATTTTTTGTCATCGTCTTGTAGCGCATCTCTTAGTGACTGCATGGCGGCAAGCAGGGCTGTTTTATCGGATTGAGATAATAAATTGTCAAATTCATTCAATGCTGAATCTAGTGCGATGAGCTCGCGTTCTGCTTCGACTTTGGTCTCGATAAGTGCGCGTAAACGCTTGTCTTCATTGGCATGTAAGAAGCCAGCTTGAAGAAGTTGCTCTTGCTGCCCAGGGCTTAATCCATAGCTTGGGCTGACTTGAATCTGACTGCGCGCACCTGTGGTAGTCTCTTGGGCAGATACGGTAAGCTGGCCATTCGCATCAATATTAAAGCTCACCTCGATGCGTGCATGACCAGCCTTCATCGGCGGAATACCATGCAATTCAAAGCGTGCCAAAGTACGACAATCTGCCACCGCTTCACGTTCACCTTGCACGACATGAACGACCATGCCAGTCTGACCATCTTGATGGGTGGTGAACACCTGACGACGTGCAACAGGAATCGGTGTGTTTCTTGGGATAATGACTTCAGTTAGGCCGCCCATCGTCTCAAGCCCAAGCGATAATGGCGTCACATCTAACAGTAGTAAATTGTCATCGCGCTTATTGATGAGCTGATCGGCAGCGCGTGCCGCACCCAGAGCTACGACTTCATCGGGATTCAGCGTGCAGAGCGGCTCTTTGTCAAAAAATTGATGAACTGCTTGTTGGATGATGGGCATGCGAGTTGAGCCACCCACCAAGACAACTTCTCGAACGTCATCTTTGTTGATTTTGGCATCTTGTAGGACTTGTTGGCAGATTTGTAGAGTGCGTCTGGTGACAGGCTCGATGATGTCGGCTAAAGTGGCACTATTGAACATCATGTGAAGAGGCATGCCTGATACTGTGATGTCAATCATCACAGCATGGCTGTTGCTTAGGGCTTGCTTATATTGTTTGGCAAGCTTGGCAAGTCGTGATTTTTCTGCATTATCGATGTTAGCAGGGTTTAGATTTGCGCTTTTGATAAAATAGTTGGCAATCAAGCGATCAATATCATCACCACCAAGTGCGCTGTTACCACCTGTCGCTAGAACTTCAAACACGCCATCTGACAATCTCAAGATGGACACGTCAAATGTACCACCGCCCAAGTCATAGACGAGATAGATGCCTTCTGAGGTATTCTTGTCCAATCCATAGGCGATGGCAGCTGCCGTTGGTTCATTTAATAGTCTAAGTACCGTCAGACCTGCAGCAGTGGCAGCGTCTTTGGTAGCGGCACGCTGAGCCTCATCGAAATACGCAGGCACGGTAATGACAGCGCCAGCGATGCTGTCAGGTGGTAGGGCGGCTTCAGCATGGCGCTTTAGGTGTGACAGAATGTGTGCCGAAGTCTCAACAGGGGATTTGTCACCTTGGGCGGTAACAAAGGCAGGCATGGTGTGCTTATCGCCAACTAAGGTGTAAGGATGTGAAAATTTGATGTCTGCCTTACTGCGACCCATGAATCGCTTGGCAGAGATGATGGTATTCTTGGTATCATCAGCATAAGCCAACGCGGCTTTACCAATCAATGGGCGGTCGGACTGACCACCATAATACACGACCGATGGCATGAGTGGTGTATCACCAAAATTCAAGACATCGGCCCGCCCAGAGCGCACCACACCAATCAAGGAATGGGTTGTGCCCAAGTCGATCCCAAGTGCAAAACGATGCTGATGGGGGTTTTTGGATTGGTTGGGTTCGCTAATTTGCAATAAAGACATGGTATCTCTTAAAAGCTGGCTAATGCGAAAAATTACGCAAATAAATAAGTGGCTGACTTCTAATTTTAATCAATCTAATTGAATATAAATGAGGATCGTTAGCTGGTATCATCTATACATAAAGATCGTCATCATCGCCATTGGTGTTTAGGCTGTCGGTAAGTTTGTGCTGAACATCAATGGCAAGTTTTTCTAAAAATTGTATTTTTTGGGCATTAACTTCAGCATTTTGCCAATCTTTGGCTTGATAGCTGATGTTAAAAGCAGTGTTGTAGCGTGATTTTTGGTCATTAATGGCGCGAAGAAGTTCGCTCAGCTCGTCTTGATTATTCAGATCATCAAGTGCTATGCGAAACTCCATCATCTCATCCAAAAAGTCCCAATCATTAATCGATGCATTCAAATCGCATTGCACACCAGCCAGCTCAAGCAGGTGGGCAGCGCGTTTATCATCATGATATAAGCTGTCATAGGCATGGTTGATAAGTGATGCCATTTGCGTAGGCGCACTTTGGGCTTGATCAGGATGATGGATTTTTTGTAAGGCTAATAAAGATTTTTTTAGTGCATCTTTATCAATATCAAAGGCCACAGGCAAATCAAACAGGGTAAAGAAATTATTATGACTCGTCATGTCGCATCATCACACTGTAAAGGATTCGCCGCAGCCACACTCACCGGTCTGATTGGGGTTGGTGAATTTAAAGCCAGAGTTCAGACCTTCTGTGACGTAATCCATCTGTAGGCCGTTAAGATATACCAAGCTCTTAGGATCGACAAACACGCTCACGCCATCGCTTTCAAAGCGTTCATCGGTGTCGTTCGGCGCATCGACAAATTCTAGCACATAGGCAAGTCCTGAACAGCCTGCCGTTCGCACGCCCACACGAATCCCTTCCCCGCTACCGCGGTTATCTAGAAAGTCTTTAACGTGTTTGGCAGCTCGTTCGGTTAGCGTGATCATAACTTATCTCCTATGTACTACAAAATTAAGCGTGTGCTTTGGCTTGGTAATCTTCAATCGCCGCCTTGATGGCGTCTTCAGCCAATACTGAGCAGTGAACTTTTACCGGAGGTAGGGCAAGCTCTTCTGCGATGTCTCTGTTCTTAATGGCGGCAGCTTGGTCTAGCGTTTTGCCTTTTAGCCATTCGGTAACCAATGAGCTAGAGGCAATCGCTGAGCCACAGCCGTAGGTTTTGAATTTGGCGTCTTGGATGATGCCATCATCGCCAACTTGGATTTGTAGGCGCATCACGTCACCACAAGCAGGTGCACCCACCATGCCAGTGCCGACATTCTTTGAGTTTTTGTCTAGGTTGCCTACGTTGCGTGGGTTTTCGTAATGGTCAATAACTTTGTCTGAATATGCCATGATATTTTCCTATTTTGGGTTAGGCTTGATACTCTTTTAATGCTGTCGATTATTGGATTATCAAGCCGATTGCCTATTCAATTTTAGGGATTTTGTGATTTAAAAAATTAATGTTCTTGCCATTCAACTTTGCTAAAGTCAACGCCATCTTTGAACATGTCCCACAGCGGAGATAGGTCGCGAAGCTTTTCAACGGCATCAGTGATCTGTGCTAGAACACGATCAATGTCTTCGTCGGTGGTATAGCGACCGATACTAAAGCGAATCGATGAGTGAGCCAATTCGTCAGGGCGACCGATCGCACGCAGCACATAAGATGGCTCAAGTGTCGCTGAAGTACAAGCCGAGCCAGAAGATACCGCTAGGTCTTTTAGCGACATCATCAAGCTTTCGCCTTCGATGAAGTTGAAGCTCACGTTTAGAATGTTAGGAATACCATGCTCAAAGCTGCCGTTAAGATAGATCTCTTCGATGCCTTGTAGGCCATTCCATAGCTTGTCACGCAGACGAGTGATGTGTGCATGATCTTCATCAAAACGCTGTACCGATAAAGCAAAAGCTTCGCCCATGCCAACGATCTGATGGGTAGCAAGTGTGCCCGAGCGCATGCCGCGTTCGTGTCCGCCACCGTGTTGTTCTGCTTTTAGGCGCACGCGTGGCTTACGTCCAACGTATAGCGCACCGATGCCCTTAGGGCCGTAGATCTTGTGACCACTAAAGCTCATTAGGTCTACTTTTAGCTCTTCAAGATTGATTTTGATTTTGCCAACCGCTTGAGCAGCATCCACATGGAAAATAATGCCTTTGGCGCGAGTGATCTCGCCGATGGCTTTAATGTCTGTCACAGTGCCAAGCTCGTTATTTACTGCCATCAAGCTCACCAAGATGGTGTCTTCACGAATCGCATCAGCTACCTGCTCTGGCGTGATGATGCCTGTGCCTTCTTGAGGGGTTAGATAAGTAATCTCAAAACCTTCTTGTTCAAGCTGACGGCAGGTATCAAGAATTGCCTTGTGCTCGATTTGGCTTGTGATGATGTGCTTGCCTTTAGTGTGATAAAAGTGCGCCACGCCTTTTAGGGCTAGGTTGTCTGATTCGGTCGCACCACTGGTAAACACGATCTCACGTGGGTCAGCGCCAACGGTTTCGGCGATTTGAAGGCGAGCATTTTCAACTGCTTCTTCTGCTTGCCAGCCAAAGCCATGTGAGCGACTGGCAGGGTTGCCAAAGATGCCATCGAAAGTCATGTATTGAACCATCTTGTCGGCGACTTCCTTCGCGACGGGCGTGGTGGCTGCGTAATCTAGATAAATTAAGGAATTCTGGCTCATGCTGGATTTACCCCAAGTAAGTTAATGGTATTAATGTGATCTTTTCTATCGCCTTTATTGCTTAGAGCTTTGTACTCTTGGCGTTCGGCGATGCTTTGTGTGTTATTGGAATTAAGAAGCTCATCAAGTGTGACATTGCTAAGATATGCTTCGATATGCGCAGACAGATTATGCCATAAATCATGCGTCAGACACATCGCGCCATCTTGGCAGTCGCCTTTACCGCCGCATTGCATGGCATTGACACTCTCATCGACTGCCGTAATGATGCTCATGATGTCAATCTCATCCAATGGCTTGGCTAGGTGGTAGCCACCTGATGCACCGCGCGTGCTATTTACGAGACCTTTTTTGCGAAGCTTAGAAAATAGCTGCTCAAGATAAGAGATTGAGATGGATTGGCGTTTTGCGATGTCAGAGAGTGAGACTGCACCTTGATGGCGATTCTCTTGTACCGCCAAATCAAGCAGGGCGGTGACTGCATATCTGCCGCGAGTGGTTAAGCGCATAAGAAAATACCCAAAAATGCCTAGTTCTGATTCGAACATCGGTGAATTAATTTAGGCTCATTATAATAATTCCTAGTAATTAGGTCAAGATTATTTATTGAACTTTGCTGTTATTTTTATTAAAAGATAAATT
>NZ_JAAELD010000365.1 GCF_024227015.1 Moraxella sp. | reverse complement strand
TCACCTGTGCGCTCGCCAAGCCCACGCGCGATTTGGTTTGCGGTACCTGGGATGATTTGCATCAAGCCTGAAGCAGCAGCGCCAGAACGTGCGCTGGGCTGGAATCGGCTTTCTTGGCGCATGATACCATATGCCCAAGCAGGGTCTATGCCGACATTGCGGCTATATGACATGACGCTGTTCTGATAAGGCATCGGGTGAGACAACGCGGCAGCTCTTAGGTTTGGCATGTTATCGATGGCGTAGATGCTACGATGATACAGTCCTAGATCATGCGCGCGCTTGGCAGCAGCCAATGCCAGCGTGTTATCGTTGGCATCGCGGGCTTTTTTGACCGCCCAGTTCCACTCACGCCCTGAATGCTCAGGGCTGACATTATTGCTCATCATGACGAATGCGCGCGCAAAGTGTGGATCCCTCATCACGCGTGCGCTGTCTTGGGCGCTGATGTTCGGCAGTGCATTACCGCCAATCTCAGATAGGCTTAGCTGCTGACCCAATCTATCTTTTGCCAGCAGTCCATAATAATCCACGCCTGTGGCTAGGCTTTGGTAGATTTTACGGGCGTCGTTTTGTTTGCCGGTTTGTTCGTAGCCGCGCGCCAGCCAGTATTGCCAAATGCGTTCACCTTGATGGATGGCACTCATCTGAGTGATGGCTGACACCACGTCCTGCCACTGTCCAAAATAAATCGCCGCCTGCGCATAGTCTTCAGCTTCTTCTAGGTTGAATGGCTCGCCCATGCTGTTTCTAAACCAAGTCACCGCATCCATGCTAAAGCCGTCATCAGTATTCATGTTCATGCGCTTGACAGCGATACTACGGTAAGCATAACGGCGCGCCATGTCAGACAGCAGCTTGGTTGAGCGGTTGTTGTCTTGGCTGATGTCATAGTTTAGCTGCATGATCGCTTCATTGTATGAGCGATGCGCCAGCTGACTGATGGCATAGATGTACAGATACTGATTCACATCGCTGTAGCCTTGACTGCTAAATTGCCCAAAGAAACCGTTTGGATTATTAGCAACTCCGCGCAGCGTCTCAAAAGAGATCGGCAGACCCAATCGTGATGACAAATCCAGAATCTCACTAACTTTGTCCAATGGCGCTTGACGACTAGACAGCTGTCTGCGGTCGATGCGCATCATTCGGATCAGCTGCTCATGCTGGTCGGTGCGTGTGATGCGTGGGTTCGCTGCCATCTCATGGGCAAGCTTATCGCACAGTGATTGCTTGATGTTGGTGTTTAGCCAGACGTTGGGTTTTTGTTCTAATGCGCGATAAGACTCACTGCTTTGGTTAAAGCCCAGCGCAATCGCACAAGCCTCCGACTCATCCGCGTTCTCTACATTGGCTGCGACCGCGCGTACTGACGCATAGTCACTCTCGCGTGCCTTGACCTCAGCATAGTCAGCGACCAATTTTTCACTCATCACCTGACCGGGATGCTTAGCGACAAAATTATTCACGGTCTGCGGATCTTGAGCAGATAGATTATAGTTGAGTCGCCAGTATTCAGGATAGGCAGCAAACAGCGATCCCTGCATGCTTTGCTCGTATTGGCGCATCGCGTTGGGGCTTGATTTTTGGCGTTCGGCATCGATGAACTGATAAATACTTCCATCACCAGCATCACCCTGCGCACACGCTACCTGCATTAGGATCGCCCCGCACAGCGCCGACAATAACCCCAGTTTTTGACCATTTTTGCTAAATTTTGGCATAACACCCTTCTTCAATCTGCTTTAAATCTTAAAATAAATCCATCTCGCCAAACTCAACACCTTGAACATCGCAAAACAGACAAATGCAACATAGCCTAACAAATTCATCTAACACCCTTGTATAAAAGTTGTAAATTATCCCTGCCTTTAGCTAAATCTTGGGCATTTTTTGACAAAAAATTCGCTCAATACACCAACGCATGTTATAATGATAAATTTTTTAAAATTCCTTTTGTCAGCAATCCCTTGGAGAAAACCATGACCGTTGCTACCTTCAATCCCAAAGCACATCAAAAACCCATCCAAACCGTAGAACACCAAGAGTTGCCAGTCATGGCAGATTCTGGTCAAATCAAGCCAGGCGATGCACCAAAAAAAGTCTACATCGTCACACAAGGCTGCCAGATGAACGAATACGACTCCAAAAAAATGGGTGATGTGCTTGGCGACAGTCATGGCATGCTAGTTACCAACGACATCAATGAAGCAGATGTGCTCATCATGAACACTTGCTCCATTCGCGAAAAAGCCCAAGAAAAAGTCTTCTCCGAACTGGGTCGCTGGCGCAAACTAAAACTTAAAAATCCCGACCTCATCATCGGCGTGGGCGGCTGCGTGGCATCCCAAGAAGGCGACAACATCCAAAAGCGCGCGCCTTTTGTGGACATGGTATTTGGTCCGCAAACCCTGCACCGCTTGCCAGAACTTTATAATAAATCCACCAAACAAGTCGATGAAGTGCCACGCAATCGCATCGGTGTCGTGGACGTATCATTCCCAAGCATCGAAAAATTCGACTTCCTGCCAGAACCGCGTGTCGAAGGCTATAAAGCGTTCGTGTCTATCATGGAAGGCTGCTCAAAATACTGCTCATTCTGCGTCGTTCCTTATACGCGTGGCGAAGAGCTGTCTCGCCCGTTAGACGACGTACTTGCCGAGATTGACAGCCTTGCCGAACAAGGCGTCCGCGAAATCAACCTTCTGGGTCAAAACGTGAACGGCTACCGCGGCGAGAAAGACGACGGCAGCATCTGCCGCTTCAGCGAGCTGTTGCACTACGTCTCGCACATTGATGGCATTGAGCGCATTCGCTACACCACCAGCCACCCGCTTGAATTCACCGATGATATCATCGATGCCTATAAGACACTGCCAAAGCTCGTCTCACACTTGCATTTGCCTGTTCAAAGCGGCTCAAACAACGTATTGGCAGCGATGAAGCGCAACCACACCATCGATGTTTACATCAATCAAATCAGCAAATTAAAAGCGATCCGTCCCGACCTACACCTATCCTCCGACTTTATTATCGGCTTTCCAGGTGAGACGGATGCAGATTTTAATGACACGCTGCAGCTTGCCAAAGATTTGGATTTTGATCATTCTTATAGCTTTATCTACTCAAAGCGCCCTGGCACGCCTGCATCAGATCTGCCTGATGATGTCAGCCTAGACACCAAAAAAGCACGACTGGCCGCCTTCCAAGAAGTCATCAAAGATTCCACCTTTGCCAAGACGTACGCCATGGTCGGTCAGACTGTACGCGTATTGGTCGAAGAGCACGCCAACCGCCGCGAAGGCTACCTTCATGGCACGGCAGACAACACCCGCTCTGTGATCTTCAAGGGCGGTGATGAGCTGCTGGGCAAATTTGTCAATATTCACGTGACACGCGCCATCAGCATGCATCTAGTGGAAGGTGAATTGGTTGAGATTTTGGATTAATCTGTCCAAAATCTCGCCTACAAAAGCCGTACATTCTAGCAAGATTTTAGCCTTATAAAATTTTTTAACTGTGTTACAATCAATACATCGATAAGCAAAAAGCCTGTCGAGATCACACAGCCAACAAGGAGAAAATCATGCTAGGTGACATCGAATACAACATCAACGAACTATTCAAACAATTAGGACTAGAATGCTCTGACGAAGCAGTGGATGCCTTCATCAAGGCCAATCAGCTACCTGAAGCAGTAAAACTGGTGGAAGCACCATTTTGGACAGAGCAGCAGCGCGCTTTCTTAAAAGAAGAGTACAAGCTTGATGCGGTTTGGATAGGTCCGATTGATGAGCTAAATTCACGCCTGCACTCGGACAACATGCAAAACTAATGCAAAGTACAATATGAAGCGCAATAAAAGCACCCAATAGAGGTGCTTTTATTTTGGCATGATAGATTAATCAGACAATCTGAGCGCGCCAAGCCAATAAATCCGCAACATCTTTAGCGATGCCTGCTTTTAGCTCATCAAGATTGGCGTACTTTTTTTCGCCGTGCAGATAGGTTAAGAACACCACTTTTAAGGTCATGCCATACAGATCAGCATTAAAATCAGGCAAGTGCACCTCAAGACGATAATCTGAGCCATTGACACTTGGGCGTGTGCCGACATTAACCGTACCAAACAGACTGCCCGCCTGCGTGCCCGATACACCACCACCCATCGCTGACAGATCAATCACTTTGCCTTCTTTATAAGCAAAAACATCCGCACCATAGATGCCATTGACGGCAGGCTTAAGGCGGTTCAAACTAACATTCGCGGTGGCAAAATCAAGCGTTCGACCAATTTTATCACCATGAACCACCTCGCCTGCGATCGCATAATCTCGCCCAAGCAATGTCTTAGCCAGCGCAAGATTCTGCTCAGACAATGCCTCTCTGACCGCTGTCGAGCTGATGCGAACATCATCGTTCAATACCGTTGATAGATGATCAACGCTAAACCCTGCCCGAATCAAAAAATCCGTATCACCCGTGCGATCATGACCAAAGCGAAAATCATCGCCAAGCACCAGATGCTGGGCGTTCAGCTTACGCAAAAGCTCTGCAAAATCATCGGCTGACAGCTGACGCAATTCATCATCAAATCGCGCTACGATCAGATAATCAACGCCTAAGCCTGTCATGATTTCTGCTTTCTCAGGCAGGCTGGTTAAGCGTGGTGGCGGATCATCAGGGCAAAAGAACTCTCGAGGCTGTGGCTCGAACACCATCACCGCAGACGCCAGACCCTTTTGTTTTGCGTCTTTGATAAGCGCGCCAAGCATCGTCTGATGCCCTCGATGCACGCCATCGTAATTGCCGATGGTAAGCGCCAAGGGTGGCAGGTTAGCAGGATGGGCGATATTTAGATCAATGACTTTCATAAAATGAGCGATGCGCTGACAAAATGTCTATTTTAGCACATTTTGTCATACTGATAACGGTCTTTGAACTATTGTTTTTGCGCCATTGCATCGACGAACAGCGCATTACCCTTCTCTGCGGCGACTTCTTGGGCGGTTTTTGCATTGACATCAAGCCCCTTAATGATGGGCAGACTCATGACATCAATGCGTTTTTTGGTGGATAAGCTAACAGGCACCATACGCGCAAACTCAAACAGGTGCAGCCACATCTCCTCGCCCACCTCGACCTCTTCATCATCATCTAGACGAATGGCGGCGATCTGCGACAGATCTTTGATCACTTCGCGCTCTTCGGCGGTCAGGCTCACACCCGTCACACCGATGCCGGTAATATAGCCACCCGCCCAGTCATTTAGGGCAATTACACGCTCATATAGGTCATGCTCATCATCTGGCACCAGCGGCTCATAAGCATAGGCGTCATCTTTGTCTTTTAGGGCGAAGCTGACATCCTCACCATACTCAGTTAATAGTTCCAATGCCTTTTGATTTGGCACTGCAAAGCTAAGCTCTTCTAACAGTCGAGTCCAGCCCTCTTCATCGGTGGCATGACATGCTGTCATGACACCTGTCATAATCCCGTGCAGCTCACTGATCGATACATCAGACCAATCGGCAAACGCTGTCGCCCAATCATCCCAACCTGACAAAAAATCACTCATAATCATCTCCGATAAAATATCCCTATTTATGCCATCATTTTTAAAAAACACAAGGGCTGGGCGATGATTTTGAACATATTTCACGCAAATTCGCTCAATTAAAAGAAAAATTTGACAGCTGTACGCACTGGCGTGATAATATGGGAGAAATATTTTTAAATTGCTCCGATAACTTACAAGGACACACCATGATCAGCCAACTTCAAGCGCTCGAACAAACCATTTTAGAGATGAAAAAGCAGTACAACGTCACCGCAACCGAGCTTGCCAACCTAAAGCACAAGCTTGCCAATGACACCAGTCCTGCCATCATCAGCGATTTACAGCTTCGCCTTGAGAAAACCACTCAAGAGCTACACTCACAGACAGATCGCGCCAATTCGCTAGAGCAATCTCGCAACGCCCTACAGGCTCAGATTGAAGAATTGGTTGAACAAAATCAATCTTTTAACACGCACAACCAAGAACTCAAAGACAAAAATGCACTTGCTATCTCGCGCGCCGAAATCATCCAAGAATGGCTAACTCGCATCGACAACCAACACTAAAATAACAGCAAATAAAAGGACATCGCCATGACAGACCAAATCCAAGACACAAGCCCAAGCGAGCTAATCGTAAAAGATCAACCTGAATTTAAGCCTGTTCACATCAGCATCGCAGGCACGCCGCATCGCATCATCTGCCCTGCCAATGAAGTAAAGTCTCTTGAATCAGCCGCTGAGAAGTTGAACGAAAAAATTCGTGACATCCGCCGCGAAATCAAAGGCAAAGCCCCTAATAACGAAGAGCTTCTCGTGCTCGTCTGCCTAGATCTATACGACCAAGTGCAAACCCTAACTCAAGACGCTCACAACCACAGACACGAGAATAGTCAAGCGGTCGCCCTGATCGACAAGATCAATAAAGACGCGCAGTCGATTTTAAGATAATCGCTTAACACACCCAGGCAGTCGCTAAATTCCGACAAGACTCATCACTTGAGCGAATCTTGTTGAGATTTGGCGATTTTTTGATAATCAATAAAATCATATGCGTAAGATATATTGACAAATTATTTCAATTTAGTTAAATTGAGACTTTAATTTGCGCCCTGTGCGTATCTTATGCTGTGCCGCGACGCATTTGACGACGGCTGTATTTTTAGAGATTTTTGAAGGAAATCACCATGGCAATGACATTAAAAACTTTGGCATTATCAATGACGCTTGGTCTATCTGCTGCACTACTAAGTGCCTGCGGCGGCGATAAAGCTGAAACTAAAGCAGGTGATGCTGCTGCGGCCACAGCTGCTGATAAGCTAGAAACCAAATTCGTGACTGTTGGTACAGGCGGCGCATCTGGTCCTTATAACATCATTGGCACGGCGATGACCGAGCAATATGCCAAAGCCTTTGGCGTGAATGCCAAAACCCAAACCACAGGCGCCTCAGTTGAGAACCTAAACCTACTGGCCCAAAAGAAACTAGAGATGGCATTCGTCATGAGCGATGCGCTAAGCGACGCGGTTAATGGTCAAAACAGCTTCACCACGAAGATCGACAGCGTATCTCAAATTGCCAGCCTATACCCTAACTACGTGCAAATCGTTGCATCAAGCGCATCAGGCATCAAATCCATCGAAGACCTAAAAGGTAAGCGTGTGGCAGTCGGTGCTCAAGGTTCTGGCGTTGAGGTGGCAACTCGCGCCCTACTTGAAGGCTTTGGCATCACTTATAAAGACATCAAAGTTGATTATCTGGGCTATGCAGAAGCTGCCGACAGCCTAAAATCAGGTAAGCTAGATGCTGCATTCCTAACCAGTGGTCTGCCAAACTCATCACTCATGGAGCTAGAGCAAGGCTTTGATCTACAGATCGTTAGCGTTCCTGCTGATAAACTAGCACAAATCGCCCAAACCAAGACTTTCTTTATCCCGATGGACATTCCAGCAGGCACTTATGGCAATGAAGCGGCTGTACCGACTGCAGCCATCTTGAACGCTTTGGTGGTGCGCTCTGACATGAGCAATGACGACGTGTACAAGCTGACCAAGTCATTCTTTGAAAACCTTGAGACACTAAAAAGCGCTCACCAAGCTGCTAACGACATCAGCGTTGAGAACGCCCAAAACGGTCTTGTCGCACCGCTACATCCAGGTGCCAAGCGTTACTATGATGAAGTCGCTAAATAATCATTAACCCGATTATGGCAACTCATTACATTAAAGCAGCTGTCGTGATGGTAGCTGCTTTAATGGCGATTGGCATGATACTGCCAATCAAGCCGACCATTGTGATTCATGCACAACCCATTCATTGCCAACTGCCTGATACCTTTAGCCTAAAATGGCGACACTCAGTCGAAAAACAGTATTGGCAAGAAGTATATCAATTACATTATCCTGATCTTATTTTAACCAAAACCTATCTACAGACCTTTGGCGCAGGTACGCCCAATCTTGGTGAACCAACACGTGCACCTGATGGCTATCTAGGACAGCTCGTCAACCTACCCATGGATGAACTTAATTGGCTTGTATCGCACAACATGCAAGGCGAGATTGTCATGGGCGATGCTGTAGAAGCGAACCCCGCCATCATGCCAATTCATCAGATGATAGAGGATCGCAGCGTGGTGAATGTTCGCCCTGAGAAGCTCACCGTTTGGCAGTACATCACTCTGCCACGATGCAAAGCCATGACGAATGGTACAAATGGTTAATTGATACTGGATTGATGGGTGGCATTCATAACACCACGTTTATGGCATTACAAGACAGTCACTGGATTTTATTTATGAGTAACACCACGCCATCGCCTGAGGCGAATGCACAAGAGATTCTAGAAAAATACGATCGCGAATCGGTCACACGTAATGGTCTTAGTAAGACCACCAATTACATCATCGCCGCCATCGCCATCGCCTATTCTATTTTTCATCTTTATATCACTTTTAACCCCCTGCCTGAGCTGATTCAGCGCTCTGTTCACGTCGCTGTAGGCGTGGGTCTGATTTTTCTTATCTATCCTGCCACCAAGAAATCCGTGCGCAATAAAGTCGCGCTCATCGATTGGGTGTGGCTCATTGCATCATTCTCAACAGCAGGTTATTTGATTTGGCAATATCAAGACATTGTCACTGTACGCGGCGGCGTGCCAAATCAGCTTGACATCATATTCTCAGCCATCACGGTGCTTGTCGTGTTAGAGAGCGCAAGGCGCATCACCGGCTGGATTCTGCCGGCGTTTGCACTGATATTCTTGGCATATCCGTTCGTCAGTCACATGGATTTTATGCCTAATCGATTACTGACCAGACCTTATGATTTGGGTGATATTTTTGGGCAATTATACCTAAAAACCGAAGGCCTGTACTCAACCGCCATCGGCGCCTCCGTGACTTTTATTTTTCTGTTTATCTTATTCGGGGCGTTCTTAGCACGCTCTGGCATGGGGCAGCTGTTTAATGACTTGGCGCTTGCTTTGGCAGGTCATAAGCAAGGCGGTCCTGCCAAAGTTGCGGTCATCTCAAGTGGCTTCATGGGCTCGATTAATGGCGCTGCGGTCGCCAACGTCGTCGGTACAGGCGCATTCACCATTCCGCTGATGAAGCGCGTGGGCTACAGTAAGGACTTTGCTGGCGCTGTTGAGGCCAGTGCTTCCGTCGGCGGACAAATCCTACCGCCAATCATGGGCGCGGCCGCCTTCATCATGGCGGAGACCACAGGTGTCAAGTACAGCACCATCGCCTTGGCGGCAGTATTACCTGCATTATTATATTATCTGGGTGTCATCGCTCAGGTGCATTTTCGAGCAGGTAAAAACAACCTGCGCGGCATCCCCAAAGCTGACCTACCACGCGCCAAAGAAGTGCTAAAAGCACGCGGTCACATGCTGCTGCCCATCGCCTTTTTAGTGTATTTACTGGCGAACAATGTGCCTATTGGCTATGCTGCTGCCTACACGATCGGCGCAACGGTTGTCATCAGCTGGCTTCGCCCTGAGACGCGCATGGGCTTCTCTGACATCGTGGCGGCACTCGTAGATGGCGCGAAACAATCGTTGTCTGTCATGGCGGCCTGTGCGGTGGTCGGCATTGTTATTGGTGTGGTTAACCTAACCAGCTTTGGCACGGTGATGACATCATCGATCGTTACTCTGGGCGCAGGTTCACTATTTTTGACATTGCTCTTAACCATGCTTGCCTCGATGGTGCTTGGCATGGGTCTGCCATCAATCCCCGCCTATATCATCACTGCAACGATGGCAGCGCCGGCTTTGGCAAGCTTTGATGTGCCTGTATTGGTGGCTCACATGTTCGTGTTCTACTTTGGCATCTTTGCAAACATCACCCCGCCTGTCGCGCTGGCAGCCTTTGCAGGTGCAGGCATCTCCGGTGGCGACCCGATGAAGACAGGCTGGCAGTCATTAAAACTTGCGCTGGCAGGCTTCATCGTGCCATTCATGTTCGTCTATAATCCTAACATGATGATGATCGATGTGGCAGATGCAGCAGTTACCGCCAAAGAATTTGCGATGCCTGCATGGCACGTCATCGCCACTGTGGCTGCGACATCCATCGTTGGTGTATTAGCATTATCGGCCGCCGTTGAAGGCTATTTTAAGACCAGCATGCCATCATGGCAGCGCATCGTGTTGGCTGCAGGTGCATTCTGCCTGATCATTCCAGAGACCATGACTGACATCATTGGTGTCGTCGTGGTTGTGCTGATGATTGGCTTAAACATCAAAAAGTCAAAACGCGCAATCGCTTAACCAACATGAAAATAAAAAGCCAAACTAAGTAGTTTGGCTTTTTATCTATTATAATCACAACATTCCACTAAACTGATGCTGATCGCCTGCATGCCACAGCTGCGCAACCGTAGCGACCTGCCCACGCGAGTGAGTCTTACGACCCAATAACAGCACCGCATCATGCGGCTGGATCTGTAGAGCGGCTGCCACCTGATCATCAGCATTGACAGCGCTGATGGTATAGCTGCCATATTCCAGCGGCAAATTAGCAATCAAAAATTCGCTCGTGTTCACCTGACTAAAATCCTGCTCGATGAACTCAGGAAGCAGCTCAGCATTCACCCAGCGCTCCTCATACTGCACAGGCGTATCATCCGCGAAGTGTAGAACCTTCACCTCAAAGATCGCCGGCTGATCACCATCCAAACCATCTGACACGAGTGCAAATTCATTTAATAGTGCTGATCTTGGGTGGGATTCTATGTCAGCATGGCGAATGATGGATTTGATAAGGACTTTAGCAGTATAACGCTTACCCTGCTGCTCAATGTCATGAGCGATGTTGCGGATATTGACATAGGCTCGGTTGAATTTTTGCTGCGCGACGAAAGTTCCTGACCCTTGGCGACGCTCAAGCACTCGCTCATCAGTCAGCTCCTTTAAGGCGCGATTCACCGTCATGCGCGCCACACCGAACTCCTTCGTCAGCACCATCTCTGTTGGGATGGCTGAGCCGACAACCCACTCCCCTGCGTGGATTCTGGTCAGAATGTCCTGTTTGATGCGAAGATAAGCGGGTGTTTTGGCGGTCATGATTATCTACTGCTTAAAATATACATCATACTAAAAGCCTTTGGGTTATTCAATGAATTTAGCGCAAGTTTGAGAACTTAGGTCATATTTTGGTCACGTTGTCTTTTTATAATCTTGTCACCTTCTTTTTATTATGGGTTTTTTATGAATCGATCTAAATTTGCTCTCAGTTTACTTCCTTTAATGCTACTTGGCAGCGCGTTCGCTCATGCCGACACCACAGTCAAAGCCCCAGCCATCTTGGCGGGTCATGCCATACAACCTGCGCAAACTTTCGTACAAGCACCAAAAGATGCACCCAATTCGCTCAGATACAGCGGCAAACACACCACTGCTACACGTACCGAATCGCTTGGCTCAATCATGGGTAAATCCGCCGGTCGTCCGACAGGCATCGCCCTTCCTTTTGATGATCAGCCCATCCAAGGTCATTCAGGCATTCAGCGTATGCCAGATGGGACTTTTTGGATTTTAACGGATAATGGTGCTGGCTCAAAAGCCAATTCGCCTGATTTTATGCTGCATTTGTCACAATACGACATTGATTTTAATGATGGTCAATTCCACAAAAAACAGACCATCTTTTTGCATGACCTCGACAAAAAAGTCCCGTTTCACATCACTAACGAGGCCACTCAGAGTCGCTATTTGACGGGTGCTGACTTTGACCCAGAGAGTTTTCAGATTATCGGCGATACCTTATGGATTGGTGATGAATTCGGCCCTTATCTGATTAAAGCGGACCTAACAGGCAAAGTGCTTGGAGTGTTTGAAAGTAAGCTTGGCGACACGCCATTAATCTCGCCGGATCATCACAGTGTTCGTACGCCTAACACCCCTAAGGACACCGTTAGCTTTAATGTCAAACGCTCCAAAGGTTATGAAGGCATGGCAAACGATGGCAAATATCTATACCCAATGCTTGAAGGCGTGCTATGGGACTCAGCAAGACAAGAATACCAAAGTAAAGACGGCAAACCATATCTGAACATTCTACAATTCGACACACAGACGCAATCATGGACGGATAAAGTGTGGTATTACCCACTAGAAGATGCTGCCCATGCCATTGGTGATTTTAACATGATTGACGATGAGCGCGCCTTAGTCATCGAGCGTGACGATGGTGAAGGCGTCATTGAATACGCCTGCAAAGATGGCGCGGACAAGACGACTTGCTTTGACAAATTACCCAAATTCAAGCGAGTGTATCTGATCAAATTCAACGATGCTAATGCAGGTAATTTCGTCCAAAAATTAGGCTATGTTGATTTATTAGACATCAAAGATCCCAACAGCATCGCCAAGACACCACACAGCCAAGGTCGCTTCCAATTTCCATTCTTCACCATCGAGAATGTGGACATCGTCGATGGCGAGCATATCGTCGTTGGCAATGACAACAACCTACCCTTCTCAAGCAGTCGATCGCCCAACGTCGCTGATGATAATGAGCTCATATTACTACACGTACCAGAGCTTCTAAAACTAGGAAAATAGCAACAAAAAAACCACTCGAAATGAGTGGTTTTTTTGTTTAGATCTTAGACAAACTTAAAATTCAATAGAGTTATTTTCACCCAAGCTATCAGCAATTTTTTCGCCGCCAACTGCCGCTGCGGTCATCTTAAACATATTTACAATGGCGTTTCCACTTAGCCAGTATTGAGCACCATTAGGAACAATTTTAATCAATTGAACATTCTTATCATCTTTGCCATTTTCAAAAAAAGCATTGTAAACCACAGACCAAAGTTCGTCCAGCTTAGCAGGATCGGTGACCAATTCAGCCTTACCATTAATTGACAGATAATCTTTGGCATTATTTGATGTATAGGCAAGGTTTACCTGCGGGTTATTTTTTATATCCTTGACGCTTTCGGTTCTGGCATCACCAATGAACCAAATCTCTTTTGCTTCTAAATCAAAATCACTGGTCGTCATTGGGCAAGCGTGCAAATGACCCTCTGAAGTTACTGTGGTTAGCATGGCAAATTTCACATCTTTTACCATGTCATTGATTGTTTTTAATTGTTCGTTGCGATTTTGATTGATCATACTTAATTCCTTTTTGAGTTAAAACTGTGTTGTGATTGGTACAGCGCATCATTCACGCTAAATCCACTTTATCAAAAGCAGCAGTCAATTAGGGTAATTTTATGTGACGTTTCGTATTGGTTTGTAAATTGTTTGAATAAACCCTTTTTTAATGTTACATATTTAGCAATAATTATAAAGTATTTTAATGTAGTGGTTAAGCATTTTTACCGGGTTTTTTCAGTCATTTTATGATGCAATGTTGGGAAAACACCAAAAATACGCTACACTATCCTAAAACTCACCACTGCCATTCTCATGTCAAAAATTCACTGCACCATCCTAATTCTAAGCTTAATTCTTGGTATTCGCGCCGCCCATTCGCTAACCTTAATTCACACACATCCAAGCAACCCGACCGCCTTCACGCAGGGGTTTGAATACATGGGCAATGATCAGGCGATCTTGGCGACAGGGTTGTATGGACAGTCTAGCATTGGCATTCTAAATATCAAGACAGGCGAATACACCATCAAGGACACCCTAATAAAGGAGTTTTTTGGCGAAGGCATCACGCAGACCCCTTATGGGATTTGGCAATTAACTTGGCGAGAGAACGTCGCTTTTTTAAGAGATGCTGATGATTTTGCCATCATAGATACCGCCTATTACGGCGGCGAAGGCTGGGGGCTTGCCTATCGCGCCGACCAAGACATCATCTATATGTCAAATGGCTCATCCATCATTACCGTACGAGACGCCAAAACCTTTAAAATAAAATCACACATCAACGTCCGCCATCAAGGCGCGAACATCGACCAATTAAACGAGCTTGAATTTGCCGACAGCTTCATCTATGCTAACATCTGGCAAAGCAATCTGATCGCTAAGATTGACCCCGATACTGGTAAAGTTGTTAAATTTTATGATTTTAGCGACATATTGGCAAATGCCAACATCAGCGACCACAATCGTCAAAACATGGACGTTCTCAACGGCATTGCCCACATTAAGGACAATCGCTTCTATGTCACAGGGAAATTTTACCCGATGATATTTGAAGTGACGCTTGATTGACCAATAAAAAAGCAGACCGTGAAGTCTGCTTTTTTGGTTGGGTTGATTAGTTCAGCCTTAGCTTATCAAACGTCAATACCCCATTTTCTACCCCTACCGAAATGGTATCGCCTGCGACAAATTCGCCTGCTAGGAGCTTTTGGGCAAGGGGATTTTCAATCTCCTGCTGAATGGCACGTTTGAGCGGTCTTGCCCCAAACACAGGGTCATAACCCACCGACACCAGCTCATTCATCGCTTCGTCTGATAACACAAGTCCAAGCTCACGCTCTTTTAATCTGGCTCTTAGGCGGTCAAGCTGAATGCTGGCAATGCCTGCCATTTGCGACTGCCCAAGCGGATGAAAGACCACAATCTCATCAATACGGTTGATAAATTCGGGGCGAAAATGAGCGTTCACCGACTCCATGACCGCAGATTTTATCTCTTCGTACTCGTCCCCTGCCATGTCAAAGATTTTATGACTGCCAAGGTTTGACGTCATGATAATCACGGTGTTTTTAAAGTCCACCACACGCCCCTGAGAGTCGGTCAAACGCCCGTCATCTAAGACTTGTAGCAGGATATTAAACACATCAGGGTGAGCCTTTTCAACTTCGTCAAACAGCACCACGCTATACGGCTTACGGCGAACCGCTTCGGTCAGCACGCCCCCTTCTTCATAACCCACATAGCCAGGGGGAGCTCCCACCAGACGGCTCACGCTGTGCTTTTCCATAAACTCGCTCATGTCAATTCGCACCATAGCCGTCTCGTCATCAAACAAGAAATTGGCAAGCGATTTGGTCAGCTCGGTCTTGCCCACGCCTGTCGGCCCTAAAAATAGGAACGAACCACTGGGGCGGTTGGGGTCGGACAGTCCTGCACGACTACGGCGGACGGCATTGGCAACCGATTTGACTGCTTCGTCTTGACCGACCACACGCTCATGCAAAATCGTCTCCATGCCAAGCATTTTATCACGCTCGCCCTGCATCATCTTGGCAACAGGAATGCCTGTGGCGTGCGACACCACTTCGGCAATCTCATTGTCCGTTACCTTGTTTCTAAGGAGCTTGGGCGTGCCTGTATCGTCATGCTGTTCATCGGCAAGCTGTTTTTGCAAATTAGGAATAATCTCATATTGCAAACGCCCTGCCTGCTCCCAGTTGCTCTCACGTTGGGCTTTTTCTAGGGCAATGCGTGCCTTATCAAGCTCAATTTGGGCGTGCTTGGTGCCTTCTACTAGGGCTTTTTCCGCTTTCCAAATCTCTTCTAAGTCATTGTATTCTTTGGTTAATTCATCAATTTGGGTTTGCAACTGCTTAACTTGTGCCTGACTGCCTGCATCTTCTTCTTTTTTGACGGTTTCTAACTGCATTTTTAATTGAATGATACGTCTTTCAAGCTTGTCAAGACTTTCAGGCTTGCTGTCGAGCTCCATTTTAATGCGAGAAGCAGCTTCATCAATCAAATCAATAGCCTTATCAGGGAGCTTACGGTCGGTGATGTAGCGGTGCGACATTTTGGCGGCGGCGATAATGGCACTGTCAAGGATTTTGACCCCATGATGTAGCTCATACCGCTCTTTTAGCCCACGCAAAATGGCAATGGTGTCTTCCACGCTCGGCTCGTCCACCAGTACCTTTTGAAAACGTCGCTCCAAGGCAGGGTCTTTTTCAATATACTGGCGGTACTCATCAAGCGTGGTCGCCCCCACACAGCGTAACTCGCCACGGGCTAGGGCAGGTTTTAGCATATTGCCTGCGTCCATTGCCCCACTGGTCTTACCTGCCCCCACCATGGTATGTAGTTCGTCAATAAATAGGATAATGTTGCCGTCTTGTTTGGCAAGGTCATTTAGCACGCCTTTTAGACGCTCTTCAAACTCGCCATGATATTTCGCCCCTGCGATGAGCGAACCCATGTCAAGCGACAGCACTTCTTTGTTTTTTAGGCTCTCTGGTACTTCACCATTGACGATACGCTGGGCAAGCCCTTCGACAATGGCGGTTTTACCCACCCCTGGTTCGCCTATCAAAACGGGGTTATTTTTGGTACGTCTTGACAAGACTTGCACGGTACGGCGAATCTCATCATCTCGCCCGATGACAGGGTCAAGTTTGCCGTCTCTGGCTCTATCGGTGAGATTGACGGTGTATTTTTCTAGGGCGTGTCTGGTGTCTTCGGCATTTTGAGTGTTCACGGTGTCTCCCCCACGGATATGGTTAATAATGGCTTGTAATTTTTGGGCGTCCACGCCTGCGTCTGTCAGTACTTTTTTGGTATCGCCTGTCTGACTTAGGGCGAACAGCACCCATTCGCTTGGCACAAAGCTGTCGCCTGCCTTCGTGGCGAATTTATCGGCAAGGTTTAGCACTTGTGCCAAATCAGGGGCAAGATTCGCTTGACCTGTTGGCGTGGATAAGGTCGCCAAATCGTCTAGTTTTTTGGCGGTGTCATGGCTTAGTCTGTTTATGTCCGCCCCTGCTTGGCTTAGCATGGCGACATTGCTCTCATCTTGGAGCATGACGGACAAAACGTGCATGGCAAAAATCGCTGTATGATCACGCCCCACCGCTAGGGATTGGGCGGATTGTAGGGTTTTTTGCACTTTTTGGGTGAGTTTGTCAAAGTTCATGTTTTACCTTCTGTCGTTTATTTTTGCGTTTTGGGAAAAGTTTTTCCCGCTTGTCAAATATATGCTTGACAAATGCAAAATTTTCAATAACAAAAAATTGGTTAAGCCATAAAATTTTTATAAACTATTGATTTTTATATAAATTTATAAATTTTTAAAAATCCCTTGTAATTTTTACACCCGTTCCCATATAGGTTTTGTTATTTCAACTCAACTTAAAACATGAATTGCCTCCATTGAGGTCAAGACGAGGCGGCGAGCCGTAGATAGTACAACTAAGTACAGCAAGGCGAGCCAACGACGTATTAACCCAAGAGAAGCAATGAATTAGGAGAACTACATGACTCGTCTAGCCCTACATACCGTTGATACCGCCCCCGAAAAAGCCAAAGAGCGTGTTGAAGCGGTACAAAAAGCTAACGGCTTTATCCCAAATCTTATCGGCGTGCTTGCCAACTCACCGCAAGCCCTTGAAATGTATCAAGAAGTCAGCAAGCTAAACAGCAAAAACTCGCTGACCGCCGAAGAGATTGAAGTGGTTCAAATCACCGCCGCCGTACATAATGGCTGTGATTTTTGTGTGGCAGGACACACCAAGATTGCCGAAGTTCGCCTAAAAATGTCGCCCACGGTCGTAGAAGCCCTACGTACTCGCACCAACATTGACGAAAACGCCAAATACCAAGCCCTGGCCCAATTCACCATGCAACTTATTGACAAGCGTGGTCAAGTCTCTGATGAAGAGCTAGAAGCGTTTAAATCAGCCGGCTATAACGACCAAAACGTCCTAGATGTCATCATGGGCGTGGCACTGTCTACCCTGTGCAACTACGCTAACACCGTTGCCAAAACCGACATCAACCCAGAGCTTGCTGCCTTTGGCCCAAATCGTTAATTCGTTGATTTATCAATAAATTTAACTAAAAATTAAACCTGCTCATCGGCAGGTTTAATTTTTGTGTCGCTCTAGTCGAATACAACGGTCTTATTGCCATCGACGATGATGCGATCTTCTAGATGCCATCTGACAGCACGCGCCAATACATCACGCTCAATATCACGCCCAATCTCACGAAGCTCAGGCACGCTGTAAGCATGGCTCACACGCTGCACGCCTTGCTCGATGATAGGACCTTCGTCCAGCTCGCTCGTCACATAATGGGCGGTCGCACCGATGAGCTTCACCCCTTTATCGAATGCTTGCTTGTATGGATTGGCGCCCACAAAGGCCGGCAAGAACGAATGATGAATATTAATCACTTTACCCGCCCAAGTATCGACGAATTTTGGGCTTAGGATCTGCATATAACGCGCCAAGACCAACAGGTCATTGCCCTGCATTACCTCAGTGATCTTATCATAGGCTGACTCTTTGTCGTCTTTATTGACAGGAATGTGTATAAATTCGATGCCAAATCTCTCAACCGATTCGCGAAGGTCTTCATGGTTTGAGACGACTTTGGTGATTTGACATGGCAGCGTACCACGACTGTATCGCCATAGTAGCTCTAACATGGCGTGATCCTCTCTAGACACCAATACGCCGACCTTCTTGACGTCATGATTGCAGGACAATCGCCAATTCATCTCATAAGGCGCAGCGACATTGCGCGCGAAAGTCTCAGACAATGTGGCTTTTTTATTTGCCAAATCTTCTAAATGAAACTCTACCCGCATGAAATATTTACCGCCATAAGCTTCTGTCGTGTGCTGATCCAATGAGACGATGTTCGCCCCATGATGATACAAGAACCCCGATACCGCCTGCACGATGCCAGAGCGGTCCTGACAAGTCACCAACAGACGCGCCAGATTGTCATCACATTCAAAACAATTCGTCATAATTACTCTCTTTTTTGTTTATGTTAATCATAAAAATAAAATTAGGTTTGGCAAACACCAAACCCAATCCTTGGAAAAATCTCACCACATCTCATTGTTAGTGCGGATGAAAAAGCTCGAAATAATATACCAACGCCAAACCAATCGCCCATACCAATGCCTGAAAGATTAGCACGAAGCGTTTTTGACCTAGGGTGGCATTCACCATTTTATTGCCTGTCTTAATACTGATAAAATCAGCCAGCACCGACAACACCCCGCACAGTGCGAACGCGTGATAGGCATAACCATTATTCTGAGTGATGCTAATCGCAATCGCCATCACACCAATAAAGAATAAAGTCAAAGACACCACATTAGCAAAACGCTTATTCATAACAATCCTTTTATCGCTCGCTTATCCTAACAATAGCGCATCATCCGCCACTTTCTCGCCACGCGTGCGCTCAAACATATCCAATAGATCCTGAACTGTCATGCCGCGACGCTCTTCGCCTGAGACATCAAGCAAGACCTGACCTTGGTGCAGCATGACTGTGCGCGTACCATGGGTCAGCGCCTGTTGCATGGAGTGCGTCACCATCATCGTGGTTAGTTTGTTGTCATTGACGATCTTATCGGTCAAATCAAGCACGAAAGCCGCTGTCTTCGGGTCAAGTGCAGCGGTGTGCTCATCCAAAAGAAGAATCTTCGAAGGCTGTAGGCTTGCCATTAGCAGGCTCACCGCTTGACGCTGACCACCTGATAACAAGCCCATGCGGTCGGTCAGACGATTCTCAAGACCGAGCTTTAGCACGGATAATTTTTCGCGGAAAATATCACGGTTCTGACCATTTAGCGCACCTTTTAGGGTGCGAGGATTACCACGTTTGAAGGCAAGCGCCATATTCTCTTCGATGGTTAGCGCTTCACACGTGCCTGCCATTGGATCCTGGAACACTCTTGCAACCAGATGGCTGCGCTTATGTGTTGGTCGATTGGTCACATCAACACCATCGATCACCACAGAACCACTGTCAGGGCGAATCGCCCCGCTCACAGTATTTAAGAAGGTGGATTTACCTGCACCGTTGGTGCCGATGACGGTCACAAACTCGCCCTCAGCGATGTTTAAACTAATACCGCGCAAAGCTGGGTTCTCAATCGGTGTGCCTTTATTGAACGTTAAACGTAAGTCACTTGCTTGCATCATAAGAATTTTCTCCGTTAACATTCATTTATTGGATTGATTTTTTGCCAAATTTTGCAAACAGTCTGGCGCGAAATTTAGGCAACATGAGCACAATCACCACAAGCAATGCCGTGACAAGGTTCAAATCTTGTGGTCCAAAGCCAATGCTACGCAGCGTCTGGCTAGATAACGCAATCTGAATGAACAGCTTATAAAGCACTGCACCAATTACCACTGATAAGGTAATCCAAAAAATACGCTTCGCAGTCAGCACAGTCTCACCAATGATGACCGCAGCCAGACCAATAACGATCGTACCAATACCAATCGACACATCGGCACCGCCTTGAGTCTGTACGAATAACGCACCCGACAGCGCAATCAGACCATTACTGATCGCCATACCAAGCACGATCATCCATGAGGTGTTAATGCCTTGCGCTTGTGCCATCTTGGTGTTAGAACCTGTGGCGCGCATGGCAAGACCTGTCTCGGTGCTAAAGAACCAATCCAAGAACAGCTTAGCTATCACCACCACACCCAGCGCCACAAGCACGCGCACCCACACGCCATTACCGCCTTGGATGAACGGCGCAAATACGGTCGGCTCACCCAAGAGCGATAGGTTTGGCGCGCCCATGATGCGCAAATTCAACGAATACAATGCCGTCATCACAAGGATGCCCGACAACAGATGCAGAATGCCTAATTTGACGTTTAATAATGCCGTGACTGTTCCCGCTGCCGCACCGGCAAACATCCCTAGGATACAAGCCATCCAAGGGTTCACGCCTGAGACGATGGCAAGCGCTGCCACCGCGCCGCCCAAAGGAAAGCTGCCGTCAGCGGTCAAATCTGGAAAATCCAAAATACGAAAAGAAATCAGCACGCCAAGCGCCATCAGCGCATAAATCAAGCCACTTTCTAACGCCCCAAAAAAGGCAATCATCGACATAAAAACGCCCCTAAACTAAATAAAAACACACACCACGAGCGTCTTCGGGCGTGTGTTCTTTAAAAAACGTGCAATATTTTACCATTTTATGACATATTTTTGTATGTTAAATTTATTAGATGTGCGAATGACTTGTCCATCATGTCACGCATCGTCATACAAAAATATTATTCAGCCACTTTCTGCGCGCGATCAATGATAGATTGTGGCACGGTGATGCCTTGTTCTGCTGCGTATTTTTTGCTAACGAACAGATCTAGTTTTTGGGCTGCGTACACAGGGATGTCGCCTGCTTTTTCACCTTTTAGGATGCGCGCTGTGATTTTACCTGTCTCACGTCCTAGATCTAGATAGTTTACGCCCAATGCCACAGCAGCACCACGCTCAACCACGCTTGGATCAGATGACACAAGTGGGATCTTAGCTTCCTTAGCAACTTGAGCCAATGCCTCATAGGCGTTGATGACGTTGTTATCAGTTGAGGTATAGATCACATCAACTTTACCCGCTAGGCTTTGGGCTGCCATCGCGATGTCGCTTGATTTTTGGGCGGGCGCTTCAACAATGTTGATGCCTTGAGCGCTTGTGATGGCTTTTAGGTTTTTAAGGGTGACAGTTGAGTTAACCTCACCTGGACTATATACAAAACCGATGTTCTTGACGTTAGGCAGCAGCTCTTTAATAAGATCAACTTGCGGCTCAAGTGGTAATACGTCTGATGCGCCAGTTACGTTCGTACCAGAACCGTCTAGTTTTGGTACCAGCTTAGCTTCAACAGGCTCTGTCACCGCTGAGAAAATCACAGGAATGTCGCTCGTGCCTGACACAACTGCTTGCGCTGATGGCGTGGCGATGGCGATGATGGCATCAGGATTATCCGCGACGAACTGCTTAGCGATCTGACCTGCTGTCGCCATGTTACCTTGGGCTGATTGGAAGTTGATTGTTAGGTTCTCCCCTTCTTTATAACCTGCCGCACCAAGCTCTTCGATGGCGCCTTGACGCACCGCATCCAAGGCAGGATGTTCAACGATGGCAGTGATGGCAACAGTTTTTGCGTCTGCTTTGGCATCAGGTGCAGCTGCCTTGTCATCATTACCGCAGCCAAACAATGTCGCACTTAATAAAGTTACGCCCAATAATTTAGAAAATCCATTAATACGATTTGGGTTGAACATCTTCATCTCCATAGCTTTGCCCACTTGGGCGGTTAATCAAAAGGTGATTCATGATAAACAAAATATCACGAAATTTCAATCATCAATCAGCAAAATCACTCATAAAGCAACTAAGGCGACGAACATTTGTTCAAAAAACCTACAATCCGCCGCCAGCTCATGACTGTTTTAGTGTGAACGTGGTGTCGCATCCACGTCGATCGCGTCTTTCTTAACTTCATCGGTAAGAGTCACGCCTTGATCGGCAGCATGTTTTGGGCTGATGTACAGTGTCAGTGTGTTCATGACTTCAGGCTTGATGTCTGCTGGGTTTTTGCCATCTAGGATGCCTGCGACCAGCTTAGCGGTCGTCACCCCAAAATCAAAGTCATTCACGCCCAAGGCAGCCGTTGCGCCGCGACGTACTGAGAATTCATCGGACGCAATGATCGGCAAATCAAGCTCATTAGCCACCTGCACCATCGCTTCCATCGCTGACGCGACGTTATTGTCCAAAGACGTATAGATAAGATCAGCACGTCCATCTAATGCGCGTGTCGCACCTGCCACGTCAGCAGAGCGGTTGGCAGGAATGTCCACCAAGCTCATGCCATACTTAGGCAGAATCTTGATCAATTGATCTTTTAGAACGACCGAATTCGCCTCACCTGGGCTATAGACATAGCCGATACGCTTGGCATCAGGCTTAACTTTAGTGAACAGCTCAATCTGTGGCTCGAGTGGTAGCTGGCTTGATAGGCCTGTGATATTCGCCTGTGTGGCGACGTTGTTGTTATCGATCAGCTTAGCCGCGACAGGGTCTGACACAGCAGTATATACCAAAGGAATGGTCTGAGTGGCAGCGGCCAGACTCTGCGCGGTTGGCGTAGAGATAGCGACGATCGCATCAGGATTCTCGGAGGCGAACTGCTTGGCGATTTGGCTTGCGGTTGCCATGTTGCCTTGAGCTGATTGGAAATTGACGGTTAGATTCTGACCATCTTTGTAGCCCAAATCCGCCAAGCCTGAGACGATGCCACGACGAATATCATCCAACGAAGGATGCTCAACGATGGCAGAGATGGCGATGGTTTTGGGTTGTTTGGTGTTGTCTTGGGTGGTTTTGTCCGCCTCGGCTGGTTGGGCGGTTGTTTTTTCTTGATTGCAGCCAGCCAAAGCGAGAGCTGATAATGCAATGGCTGATAATTGCAGTTTAAAAGTTTGCATCTTTTTCTCCAAAAGGAATCCGCCTAGGCAAATTCGACACTATGAAATTATTCCGTTGTGCTAATACGTTTTGACAAACTGCCATTTTATCATATTATGAAGACAATTTTAAAAACACCCATAAAAAAATCCCGAATATTATTCGGGATTTTGGGCATTGCTAAATTAATAAGTGTCGTTGCTCTCAACGATTGTCAGCTCGACATTCTCATCGGCAGCCGACTGCTGGACCGGTGCAGGTGCAGGAGCTGGCGCGACAGCCGGTGCTGATTCAGTCTGCTTCTGTGGTCGTGCAGTCTGGCTTGGTGCAGCTGGTTCAGCCTTAGGACGCGCCTGCTCTTGGGTTCTTTGTGGGCGTGGCGTCTCTTTCTTTGGTGCTTCTGCTTGAGCACGTGGTAGTGACTCAGGACGAGATTGAGTGCGCGGCTCTGTTTGAGCTGGACGCTGCTGTGGTTGTTCTTGGCGAACGGTTTGAGTTGGCTGTGCAGTTGGTGCCGCCTCTTCACGTTTTTGGATGCGTGGTGCAGCGATAGGTTGAACAGGCTCTAGACGTACAGCTGGGGCATTTTGCGCATTGGCGTGCGATTCATCTGCCATACCATGAACAGCTGCCACCAAAGTCTTAGCTACCAGACTTAGCACCGCGTTATCGGTACCGATGACTGCTTTATTATCCTCGATGGTATATGCAAAGTCCTTGGCAATCAGACGGTTACCACCAACCAATGCAGCACCTGCTTCTGCTGCCTGCTCATCAAGCGCGGTCAGACCATTATTCTCAAATGTGCTATTGGCATAAGCGATGTCTTGAGCTGGCAGTGTAAAATGCACGTCAGCACGGCACGTCGCACCCGATGCAGTGACATTCTGTAGATTGATGTCCACGCCGGTTAGCTTTTGGCGAACCTGCTGCTCAAGTCCTAGGCGTGTCGCATCATCATAACCTTGTACTTCAAGTAGTGCGCTGTCAAGCAGACCAACCTGCAATGAATCCACCAAGCGATTGCGCAGGCTTGGCTCGTCACAGACCGCTTGAATCTCTTGGATGACAGGCTCTGCCACCACGATGTCCGCCTCTTGGGCGTTGTTTGGTTCTTCGTTTTTGGTACAAGCGGTCAAAGCAAGCGCCACCACAGAGGCACCCACCGCATATTTTACTGCGCTTAGTGTTTTCATAGAATACCTGAATCTTTAAATTTAAGCATGGGTGTTGAGCAGGTCTGCAAGCATCTTGGCATTTTTATGATAAAATAACGCATCAACCGCCCAACAAAATTGTTGGCATTATACCACAGCTATTGTCACTTTTTAAGCAAACAACAAAGCAAAAGTACGCACGCTTAACAGTTATCCACTTATTTTTTATTCATTTTTACAAAATACTACAAAATCATGACAATTCAATCAGCCAATTTGCACCACTCTGATCGTAATTTTGACCCCATCGCCGACCATTTCGCCAAAAAAGTCTATGGCGGTTTAAAAGGACAAATCCGTCTTGCCATCCTTGAGCGAGACATCAGCCAAATGGTGGAAGCGCTTAGTGATGCACTAAATCGTCCGCTTCGAATACTGGATGTAGGTGCAGGACTCGCCCAAATCAGCCTAAACCTCGCCAAACATCATCACTGCACGATCAATGACATCTCTGCCAACATGATCGATAAGGCCAAACAAAGCGCTGCCGATCAAGGTCTTAACGACATTCGCTTTATCGTCTGTCCTTATCAAGAACTGCCATCCGCCATTCAAGGTGAGAAATTTGACTTAATCTTATGCCATGCGGTATTGGAGTGGCTTGGGGAGCCTGAGCAGATCATGGATTTTTTTGATGAATTTTTGGCGGATGGTGGCGCGCTGTCTCTGTGTTTTTATAATCCTGCCAGTTTGATTTATCGTAATTTGGTGATGGGTAATTTTTATCAGCTGGATAAGCCAAAACCTGCTGACAATAAGTCCCTAACCCCGAACAATCCTGTCAATAACGATGACGTTGAATCATGGCTGTCCTCTCGCCATTATCATGTACAGGCACGCTCTGGTATTCGCGTGTTTTCCGATTATGCACCCTTAAAGCGCGGCGGCCTGAACAATCCTGATGACGTCATCGCGATGGAGCTGAAATACTCAACGCAGCTGCCATTTCGCCTGATGGGACGATATCTACACATCATCGCCACCAAATCTACTAAGACAGATACCGACCAAGCACGGCATTGACCGCGCTCTCGGTGCGAAGTATGCGCTGTCCTAGCCCTACCGCTGTCACGCCAACTGACGCCAACAACTCAATCTCATAAGGGATGAAGCCGCCCTCAGCGCCAATGACGATCAAATCAGGCAGACTATACGCCTGACTGTATGCATAAAAATTCTCATCTGCATAAGGATGGCACACCACCGCACGATCTCGTATCAGGCTGGGCAATTCATCCTGCACAAAGGGCTTAAAACGCTTCGCCAGAGTAATCTTCGGCGCGATGGTGTCCACACCCTGCTGCAACCCTTCTTGGACAAATTCATCCAGCCGCGCCAATAATGGCGACCCCCAATAGCTCTTATCGGTGCGATAGCTGTTCACCAGTACAATATGATTCACGCCTATGGCGGTCATGTCCATGATCAGACGTCTTAGCACCTTAGGACGTGGCAAAGCAAGCACGAGTGTCACGCCAAGCTTTGCCGGTGGCGGTGTATAAAGATGCACATTTTTTAGCACCACCTTATCATCAATGGAATCAATCACGCCCGTGCCAAGCTTTCCGCCCAGCTCGCCAACCTTTAAGGTATCACCAACCGCTGCATTAAGCACGTGCTTGATGTGCGCAACTTGGTCAGCATCTTGTATTATGGCTGTCTGACCATCGATGTCATGAGCGCTTAGTAATAATACATTCATCTCACACCTGCCAATATGTCAAGCAGAACCTGAGTTTGCTTATCGGCGGCGTGCTGCTTATCCATCACAAGATCCCTGCCGGCTTCACCAGCCTTGACCGCTAAGCCTTTATCGAATAACCATTCACTTATGGCTTTTGCAATATCATCTACAGAATCGTCCGTCTGCAAAAGTGCGCCAACGCTTGATAATTCTTGCACCAAAATTTCACAGTTCTTAGTAAATCGACCCATAACCAAGGGCTTGCCAAGACTGGCGGGTTCGATTGGGTTGTGACCGCCTTTATCCACAAAAGACCCTGCCACAAGCGCAACATCAGCCACCTGATACCACCCCAGCAGCTCGCCCATACTATCTGCAAGATATACTTGGGTGTCATAATGAATGATGTCATTATTTGAGCGTCTTTTTGTGTTAAATCCCATCTCATCGCACAGGCGCGCAACTTCATCGAACCTCTCAGGATGTCTGGGCACCAAGATCAACAAAGCCAATGCATCTATCGCCATCAGCTTCTGATGCACCTGCAGAGCCAAACGCTCCTCACCCTCGTGGGTGCTGGCTGCGATCCAGATAGGTCTGCGCCTGCCCTCATGATCAGTTAGCTGCCAAGTGTTCGCCTCGGCAGCCAGCTTGTCATGCTTATCATCAAACTGACCAAAGCTTGACCATTTTAAAGAATCAGTCACGACAACTTTATCATCCGATGCGCCAAGCTGTCGGAATCTCTTGGCAGATTCCTCATCTTGGGCGATGATGGTACTAAGGTTCATCATCATGCTACGGCTTAACTTACTGAATCTGGCATATCCTTCATAGGATTTTTGGGTCAGTCGCGCATTCACCATGACACTTGGGATGCCTTGCTGGTTCAGCTCGTGTAGCATCGTCGCCCACAGCTCAGTCTCTATAAATATCACCATCACAGGACGGACATGACTGATGAATCTCTGTACAACAGCTAAGTTATCCACAGGGACGAAGCTATGATTGACCGACACGCCCATCTCGTCTGAGAACAACTGCGATACACGGTTAAATCCCGTCTGCGTGGTGCTTGTAATCCATAGTTTAAACCCTTGATTTATTAGGTTTTTTAATAATGGATAAGCGGTATTTAGCTCGCCAAGACTCACCGCATGGCACCAGATGACACCTCTTGATAAGTCTTGATTGATGGCATCCGAACCAGATTTATCCACAACCTTATCAACAATACTTTGCGATGAACTATTTGGTACAGGTTGATAATGTTCGCCAAAACGCTCATTCAACTCTCTATCCAAAGTCGGCAAATGGCGTGATTTTTTCTTGACCATCTGGCGATAAATCGGCATGGCAAGACGGATGGCGATGGGGTAATAAATGGGCGGCTTCATTATGTCATTCGTTCTGCTGTAAACCATGTCATTGTAAAAGAAACTTCGCCAATAAGCAAAAAATATACGGCAAGAATGACCTGCCGTATATTTTAAATGAGTCTCGCTGGTTCATCATGCGTTAATGATGTTGCTTAACGACTCAAGAACGTTCTTAGATTTTACGAATTTTTGAAGATTTGTGAGCGCTTCTTTTGCCATAGCCTTATCAGGCTCGCCAAGCGTATACCAACGCGACAGTGACGACACCATACGCGCTGCCAGTGTTGGGTTCAATGCATCCAGTGATGCGATCGCGGTCAAGAATAGCTCAATGCCTTCTTTTGTCCATAGCTGGGTTGGTTTGGCTGCCAAGCCCAGCAGTGTGCTGCGGACTCGGTTTGGTGTATTCCAATCATAATCCTCTCTGGTCATGAGCTGCTCAATGAACGCCACATCACGACTGTCAGCGCGCGCCTGCACACTAAACCATGAATCAATGACCAAATCCTCATCGCTAAATCGATCATAAAAATCAGCCACATAATCATCGCCGCGCGCCAAATCAAATTCAACCATCGCGGACAGCGCGCCTAATCGCTCACTCATGCAGCTGGCATTGTCATACTGCGCGTACGCCCAGTCTTCAGCCTCTGCCACACCCGCCGCCAAGGCGATGTTTAGCAGGACATTTCTTAGCTGACGACGTCCTCGCGCCTCAGGCTCATCTTCATAAGCCTCGATTGGCAGCGCCTGATACCACTCACCAACGACGTCTTTTAGGCTTGTCGCGATTGACTGCTTAAGAGTGTCGCGTTTTTGCTTGATGAGGGTCGGCTGATAATTTGACTCATAAGCTGCCGCAAGCTCTTGCTCGCTTGGTATGTCAAACAGACGCGCCGCCAGCATGGCATCCGTTTTCATGAGCGTAGGGATGACCTTAGGTAGAGTCTGGGTTAGTAGTGACACATTGTCAGATTTACCAAGCAGTAAGCGATTCACCAATGTCTGCAGTGCCTGCCAACGGTTAAACCCTTCGGTCTCAAAAGTCACCAGCTTCACCAGATCTTCATCACTGTATTCAAAGTCAAGCTTCACAGGTGCAGAAAAATTGCGCAGCACTGAGACAATCGGACGCGCACCCGATGACAAATTCACATCTTCAAAGACAAAGCTGTCGCTGTCTTTGGTCAATAGCAGCATTTTTTGTGCCAATAGTTTGCCAGTTTCACCATCAAAAATCGCCGTATCTACAGGGATTGGCAATGCCACAGGCGCATCATAGCCAGCCACGTGGCGAGTTTTTTGGGATAGATTGACGGTCACACGACTGCCATTCACCACAAAGCCACCCGACACCTCAGGCGTGCCAGGCTGGCGATACCAAGCCAAAAAGTCGAGCACCCTCTCATCGCCAATTGATAGCGCTGATAAGAAATCCTCAATCGTCACTGCCTGTCCATCATGGCGACGAAAGTACTCATCGGTGCCTTGGCGATATTTATCCTTGCCCAGCAGATTCGCGATCATGCGCACGATCTCTGCGCCTTTTTCGTAGATGGTCAAGGTGTAGAAGTTATTAATCTCCACAAAGCTCTCGGGGCGCACAGGGTGCGATAATGGACCTGCATCTTCAACGAACTGATGCGCGCGCAATACAGCAACATCTTCGATGCGCTGCACAGCCTTTGAGCGAAAATCGCCCGAGAAACTCTGATCTCGAAATACAGTCAAGCCCTCTTTGAGACAAAGCTGAAACCAATCACGACACGTCACGCGATTACCCGTCCAGTTATGAAAATATTCATGCGCAATGACAGACTTCACCTGAAAAATTCGCTCATCCGTGGTCGTCTCGGGACTGGCAAGCACGCATGATGTATTAAAGATATTTAAGCCCTTATTCTCCATCGCACCCATGTTAAACTGACCTGTCGCCACGATCATATAGCGATCTAAATCATACGCACAGCCGTAATTATCCTCATCCCACTTCATCGAATCCTTAAGTGCCTGCATGGCAATGTGGCACTTATCCAAATCATGCTTGGTGGCGTAGATTTCTAGTACTACTTCACGACCTTCGCTGGTCGTATAATAATCCTGCATGACCTCAAGATCCGCAATCACACAGGCGAACAGATAGCTTGGCTTTAGCGTAGGATCGTGCCAGATGCTATAATGGCGATCGCCCAGCTCACCACTTTCAATTAAGTTGCCGTTGGCAAGTAAGGTCTTGTATTTTTTGTCGGCCTCCACGCGTGTGGTAAATTCAGCCAGCACATCAGGACGGTCAGGATAGAAAGTAATTTTACGAAAACCTTCAGGCTCACACTGTGTGACGAACATCACCTCATCGGCCGTACCCGCTTGATACAAGCCTTCTAGCGCGGTATTGGTCTGTGGCCAGATTTTTACCGAAGTCTCAATCATCGCCTCATCAGGCAACTCATGGATAATCAGCTGCTCATCGTCCAAGGTATATTGATCATCAGACAATGGCGTGCCATTTACTGATACCTGTAGCAGTTTAAGTCCACGACCTAATAGTGCAAGCTTACCATCATGTTCGCGCTTTACGGATAAGCGAGCATCCACGGTGGCATGATCATCATACAGCTTAATGTCAAGGTCAATGGTCTTCACCTGATAAGCAGGTGGGGTATAATCTTTAAGATAAACTTTGGTTAAAGCATTGTCAGTCATCATAAACTCCATCATCAAAATCCCACCATACTACCAAAAATCCAACACCAAAAAAAGCCTTCATTGTTTTTATTTTATTAATCACCACGATCAATTTTATCCTTAAAATCAGCACCTAACAGCAATACAAATCCATGCCAATCACCAACCACCACAAAAAATCACTTGTAAAATTTTCTTAACTTTGTCATCATAAGCATACCATTTTAAATATTCATTCACATTGGAGTTACCATGTCATCACGCATAAAGGCAGCCCTACTGGGCGCAGCCATCATTGCACTAACTGCAGGCTGTGCCAGCAAGCCAAAAAGCCAAGAAGTTCTCGTTGCCCCGATCGGCATCTCAGGCTATACAGGTCCTGCTTATCATGGCGGCAAATTGGTTAATAACAGCGATGAAATCAAAGCTGTCGCTGCCAACTTGCAAGGCGTGGTGTATTTTGACTTTGATTCAGATGCTATCCGCGCTTCTACTGCGCAGACATTGGATGCCCAAGCCGACTTTTTGAAAGCCAATAGTGGCGCTCGTGTACTGATCGCAGGTCATACTGACGAGCGCGGCTCACGTGAATATAACATCTCACTGGGCGAGCGTCG
>NZ_JAAELD010000364.1 GCF_024227015.1 Moraxella sp. | reverse complement strand
TCTCGCTGGTAAGCGTCTTAGTGAAGCTCGTTTAACCATCGCCAACGATCTTCAGACGCTCACCCTCAAACAGCTCCATATCAGGCGCAAGTGTTACCATAAAGCGATCAAAATACAACAGCTGCTTAAGCAGTAGCGCAAAATCCCTAGGGAAATGAATGCCGTGACGTTTGCCAATCTCGGCCAATTCAAGCATCATCACATTTAGACTCTCTGGCTGATTATCTTTACCGACCTTGCCCAGCATTCGATGCAGATCCTCGCCAAGTCGATTGACGTTCACTTTGGTGCTTGTCATGCCGATGTCCACCATCGCCTGAGCTATACCCAAATAATCGCTCACCTGTAGGCTCTGCACCAACATAAAGCACGCCTGCAAACTCTTAGGTTCGATCTGCCCCACCAAACCAAAATCCAAAAACGCAATCCGACCATCTTCTAGCATCATCAGATTACCCGCGTGTAGGTCAGCATGGAATTCACCCATTATCATCAATGACAAGAACCAAGTGTCGAGCACATCGCTCATCGCTTGCTTGGCGTGCTCAGCATTATTGGTAAGCCCCAAGGTCTCATCGACTAAAGACTTACCCACCAATAGATCCATCGTTAATACGCGCTTGGTGGTTAAATTTTTGTGCACAGTAGGTGCGGTAACTTTGGTGTTGCCAATTTTCTTTAGATAATCTCTGAATCGTTCAATATGACGACTCTCCGCCAAAAAATCCGTCTCCATCAGCATACGCGCGCGCATCTCATCCAGGATAGGCGCAAGATTCGCTGCACGCATCGATGGTATGATCTTCTCCACCACCCAAAAACTGCTGTGCAACACGGTCAAGTCAGTGTGAATGATCGCGGCGACTTTGGGTTTTTGCACCTTTAGAGCAACTTTCCTGCCATCACTCAGCACCGCCTTATGCACCTGCGCGATGCTTGCCGATGCGATGGGCTTTGGGTCAATATAACTAAAAATATCGCCCAGACCGCGCTCATCGTTCGCAAGCTCTTCGCGCAATACCGCCAAAATCTCATCGAACGGCACAGGCGTGGTCTGGTCTAGACAGTCTTGGAATGCAAGTACATACTCTCTAGGAAAAATAGACGGTGTACTTGCGATGAATTGCCCAAGCTTAATATAAGTCACGCCCATCTGCTCAAATGATTCTTTGAGTAGCTGTGCGTCCATCTTTTCGCCTTGCGCCACCCTAAGCGCTGACAGCCCTGCTACGCTTGCGGTTTTTTGGATGCGTCCAAGAACATTGAGCGATGTGCTGACGGAGGATTTGACTAAGGATAATGGTGATTTTTTTAGCATGGCTTCTTTTTGATAATTTTAAATTTCAAATAGCATTGGTAGTAGAACAGATGACACAAGTCGCATCTTTGGCAAATTTCATCTTGCGCAGGCTCATGCTACGCCCCTGCCACAGCACAAGTTCGTGAGCGATCGGATTATTTCCACGGCCCAAAAAATCCAACGCCACCTGAGCGCTCATCGAGCCGATAATGGATACCGTACTGCCCAGAACACCAGATGTCGCGCAGTTGAGTTCATCTCCCCTCTCGGCGCCGAACAGGCATTGATAACAGCCGGTTTCCTTGGTGAATAACGCAATCTGTCCCGTCTCTGCGATTGCTGAATTGGACAATAAAGGCAGTCCACGCTGACGACAGGCGTGATTTAATAGATCTCTGATGGCAAAATTATCCGTACAATCAATCACCAAATCAGGCGATATCTGCTCAAGATGACCGCCGATATTTTCATCGGTAAGCTTGACATCCTTATGGTCAATGCTGATGAGCTCGTTTTGTTCACGTAGCTTATGGCAGGCGGTCTTGGCTTTGGATTGACCAATGTCTTCTTTGGTGAATAATGTTTGGCGCTGTAGATTGCTATCATCCACCACATCATGGTCAATCAGGTGCAGCCTGCCCACCCCAGCACGCGCCAATATTTGAGATACAGGGCAGCCAAGCCCGCCCGCACCCACGATTAGAACGGTGCTATTTTTTAGGCGGGTTTGCGCGTCCATGTCCCAGCCATTAAGTAGAATCTGCCGAGAGTAGCGCATGAGTTCGCCGTCTGTTAGTTCAGAGTTTATTTGTATATTTTGCTCAGCCATGCCACACCCCCATCGTTAGCCGATCGTTGCCACCATAATCTTTGATGGTCTGCACATCATCAAAGCCTTGTTGTGCGAATAATTCACGAACGCTTTGCCCTTGATCATAACCATGTTCAATGGCAATAAGCCCGCCTAATTTCAGATATTCTACCGAACCGCTAATGATCGTCATGATGTCAGACAGCCCCATGTCATCTGCCACGAGCGCCGTCATTGGCTCATGGTGAAGTGCATTTAGATGCTCGTCAGCTTTATCGATATAGGGTGGATTCGATACGATCACATCAAATTCGCCACACACCGCATCAAACCAATCCGACTGCACACAACGACAATTATCCGCAGCCAATCTCTGCCCATTCTGTATCGCAACCGCGAGCGCATCTGCCGACATGTCTACTGCCAGCACATTCGAGGCTGGTAATTCTTTGGCAAGCGTGATCGCGATGCACCCCGAACCCGTACCAAGGTCCAAGATGCTTGGCGAATCTATGGCTTGGACGCTTAGCCAATCAAGCACAACCTCGATAAGTCTTTCGGTGTCAGGTCTAGGAATGAGCGTGCTGGGATTCACCTTAAACGTACGCCCAAAAAAATCCTGCTCGCCCACCAGATACGCCAACGGCACGCCTGACCTCATTCGTGTCACGCCTTGCATGAATCTGTCATATTCATCCGCAGTCAGCACATAATCATCATGCATCATTAAGAACAGCTTGTCTTTGTCCAGCACAGACATGAGCCAGCCTTCAAGCCAATGATAAGGCAATGCCTCACTACTCATGGCGCGACATTGCTGCTTGATGGTTGTGATGGATTGATTTAGCATATGCTGTTTAATATAAATTATTTCTTAATGACAGGTTCTTCGATGGTGATGTGCTTATTCACCAAATACACCAATAACAGAATCGGAATGCCAATCACAAAGGTAATGGCGAAGAACACAGGATAGTTCGTCGCATCGACGATCGCCCCTGAATAACCACCTAGAATCTTTGGCGACAGCGTCATCAGTGATGAGAACAGTGCGTACTGAACCGCCGTAAAGCGAATGGAAGTTAAAGCCGACAAGAACGCAATAAATACCGCACTTGCCAGTCCTGCCGCCAAGTTATCCGTGATGACCGCCATATACATCATGAACGATGTCGGCGTATAAAATAACAAGATAAACAGCAAATTCGTCGCACAAGCAAGCAATGCGCCAATCATCATCGCACGCATGACGCCAGTTTTTTGTGCGATCCAGCCACCAACAAATCCCCCGCCAATGGCTGCAATCACACCAACGACCTTCACCGCATTGGCGATCTGTGTCTTCGTGAATCCTAGGTCTTGATAGAAGATGTTAGAGATGTTACCAGCGACGATGTCTGAGATACGATACAGTCCGATGAGCGCGAGCACCAACAGTGCCTTTTTGCCATAACGCTCAAAGAAATCTCTGATCGGCATCACCCACGCGCGCGTCGCGACAGATTTAGCCACCAAGCCAATCTCTACCAGCGCATAGCCGATCACACCCATCACGATGCCACTTGATATGAATCGCACCACACCATACAAGAAACCCAAACCTACACTATCCGTCTCGGGTAGCACACCACCCACCTGCACATAGGTGAAGATAAATCCAATCACCGATAACGCAAAGACAACAAGCAAGCGCAGATTATCGGAAGTTGAATTCATGTGTTCTTTTTTGACAGCGTATTTTGGCTCACGAATGAATAAGGTCGTCGCCACAGCGATGAGCATGACCGCCGCCATGATGAGATAGGTTTTTTGCCATGCTGCATAGCTATAAGCCGCCTCGCTCGAACCAAAAAAATCAGCCAAATACAGCGCCCCCGCCCCAGAGACAATCATACCGATACGATAGCCACCGACATAAGTCGCTGACAGCGCGGTCTGCATCTGACTGGGTGCTGATTCGATACGATACGCATCAATCACAATATCCTGCGTCGCCGCTGAGAAGCCAAGCAGCACCGCGCCGAGTGCCATGATAGACAGCCTAGACTGTGCTGGATCAACGCTCGCCATGAGCACGATCGCACCGATGATGCCCATCTGTGTCAATAGAAGCCATGCACGACGCTGACCGAGCCATTTATTAAGCACGGGTACAGGCAATACATCCACCAAAGGCGACCAGATGAATTTGAACGAATAGCCCAAAGCCGCCCAGCTAAACATCGTCACCGTACTGCGATCAATGCCCGCCTCACGCAGCCACAGCCCCAAGCTGCTAAAAATTAGCAGAATCGGCACACCGGCGGCGAAGCCCAAGAGCAGCATGGCAAGCGCCTGCGGGTTAAAATACGCCTCTTTAAAGGCGGCGAACGACGAAGTCGAGCGAACTGAGTCAGTCATGAACCATCTCTTTTGATAATAATACAGATCTTAAAATTAAGATAAATGGTGCAATATTAAGATAAAAATGCTTTTTTTGCAAAGTTTATTGTTAATTAAGTCATTATTTAGAATAAAATTTTGCAGTATATTCAATTTTGGAATATACTTTTACTGTCTTAGCGGTTTGTTTTTATGTCAATATTTTTATAATGGCAGAGTTAAAGCCACTCATCGGCAGCTTTATTATTTTACGAACATTTTTGGTCTTATTTGGTTTACATCATCGGGCATTCTCATGGCAATTGACATCGTCATCAATCAGCGTCATCTACAAATCCAGCTAAAACAACTCGAAACCGTCTGGCACACCGTGGTTAATGGCTATAACCTTAGCCAGGCTGCTGAACTGCTACACACCAGTCAATCAAGCTTATCCAAACAAATCGCCGCTCTAGAAAACCAGCTAAAATCAGACGTCTTCACCCGTCAAGGCAAGCGCCTGACAGGGCTGACACCCATTGGCAAGGCATTATTACCGCACATTGAAGCGATATTTGCTGAGATTCGCACGATTGAAAATCTCAGCCTAGATTTTAATAATGCCGCGGCAGGCACATTGACGGTCGCCACCACGCACACTCAGGCGCGCTATGTCCTACCCAGTATCGTCAAAGCCTTCCGCGAGAAATTCTCCAAAGTCAATCTGGTACTTCAACAAGCTGACCCAGAGACCATCGCGCAGATGGTGATTCGTGGACAGGCCGATATTGGCATCGCCACCGAGAGCCTGCTTAATAATGACATTCTGCGCTGTCACCGCTATTATGATTGGTCACACGTGGTCATCGTGCCTAAGGATCATGAACTGGCGGAGCTGGCAGGCGTGATTGATGGCGTGGATCTGCCTACTCTGGCGAGCTATCCGATTGTGACGTATCATGGTGGTTTTACTGGTCGCGGTGCGATTGACAAGGCATTCGCCAAAGAAGGGCTGACCCCAGACATCGTCCTAGCGGCGCTAGACTCCGATGTGATTAGCACATATGTTTCATCAGGTCTTGGTATCGGCATCATCGCCGAAATGGCTTACGAACCTAAACATTATCCAGACCTTGTGGCGATCCCCATCACACACTTTGGGCGATTCACGAGTTGGATTGCGGTGCGTGACGACAGCGAAATTCGTAAATTCGGGCATGAATTCATCAAGCTGTGCCAAGCGCAATTTGCAGGTTAAATCAGTATATTACAACCAATCCGCGCCGAGCCGTGGGTTGGTTACTCGCAGTCTTCATGCTCATGGATGCCGCACACCGCTACCACATCATTATGGTCATGAATAACATCAAGGATCCAATATTTCCCGCTACGAACCGCAATGTCACTCAAATCAACCGCCCTGCCGCCTGATAGTTTTTGAAAATCTTCATTATGCATGTGAAAATGATACTTACCTCGTCCATGCATCATGCCATCTTTGAAATTACCAACATAGACATCGCCACGACGCGACCCCTTACCCAAGATAGCCTCGCCAAATCCTTGCATGACATCATCCACCCAGACACCTGTTTGAATGCCACCATCTCGCCATGTGTACTGCCCCACGCCATTGATCCTACCTTTCTTGTATTCACCAACATAGGTATCAGTTAGCACGCCATCACTATACCAGCGCAGCACCCCGAATCCTTCAGCCAAGCCATCAACACAGCCGCCTGTCCATGAGACAGTTTCTTTGGGCTTTGGGAATGGATTGTTAAGATGACAGCCTTCATTGGCGCGTATAAGCTCATTAAACCCTTCGGGCAACTCTTTGGCGTGAGCAGCCCCAGCCAACATCAACATTCCACCAAACAAAACAACCTTTCTCATCATCATTCATCCACTTCATAAAGCCTTTATATTAACTAAAACAGTCATAAGGCGCAATAAAAACCCGCCACACTGGACGGGTTTGATAGATTTTAATCATTCATCATTGGCAGATGGCAGTCGCTTAATGTCTTTTTGGACAGGCTTAGCCTCTCCATCGACGGTCGTGCCTTGATTAAAGCCACCTTTACCAAAGCCGCTAAAACCACCACCTTGACCGAATGGATTGCCCTGACCGAATGGGTTATTCGGATTGACAGTACCACCCATACCAAACGGGCTTTGACCGCCCATCTGACGAGACATCATCTGCATCATCTTATCTTGGTTTTTTAGGGCGTAATTCTTGGCGGCGGTGGTAAGTTTGCGCTGCACAAATGGCAATAACAGCAATACCGCACCCACATCGCTCAACAAACCTGGCAATAGCAACAGCAAACCTGCAATCCCTGTCGCAACTGACTTGGCAACGGTAGATTCGGCGGGCTGATTGGCAGGATTGGGGATAACGCCGCTTTGCATTTGTTTGAGCTGCTGCGCCATTGGGTTAAGTGTGGCGGCGGCATTTTTGATCAGCATCAGACCGATGACAGCAGCGATGATAAACCAGAAGAACACCCACCAACCACTCACAAACTGCGCAACAAGATACCAAAGCAGCATCTCAATGATAAACCAAACCAACGCAATGCCAACAACAGCACCCATATATTTTCCTTAAAAACCTAAACAGTGAATAAATTCAAAAACAACCAAAAATGCGCTATACTATGGCAATCTCTTGGTACATTCAAAAATTTGGGCAAATATAAAAAATTCAAGCCCAGCATTTCAGATTTTAGCACAATTATTCAGTTTTGACACTTTTGGCAAATTTATGACTCTTATCATCGGCATCGACCCTGGCTCACGCATGACAGGCTATGGCATCATCAGCACCCAAGCGGACAAGCTCACCTTCTTAGATGCAGGGACGATTCGCACCGATGGCAGCGACATGCCGACACGCATTGAGCAGATATTCTCTGGGGTATCGCGCATCGTCAAACACTACCAAAAATACAGCGATCAGCCCATGCACGCTGCCATTGAGCAGGTATTCATGGCGAGTAACCCCGATTCTGCGTTAAAGCTTGGACAAGCTCGTGGCGCTGCCATCGCTGCCTTAACCGCGCTTGATCTGACGGTATCAGAATACACCGCCCGCCAAATCAAACAAGCCGTCTGCGGTTATGGTGCCGCTGATAAGGAACAAGTCTCTGCCATGGTATGCCGCATTCTGTCATTAGAGGTCGTACCACAAGCCGATGCCGCCGATGGCTTGGCGTGCGCCATTTGTCATGCACATTCAAGCCACTCCATGCATAAGCTTTTGGGTAATACGGCATTGGCAGGTCGCAGCAGCTCAAAAAAGAAAGGTCGTTGGCGGCTGTCCGAAGAGGATTTCTTGAATTTGCGCTAATGACTTGATTCGGCTGTGGTAAATTTACATCAGATACAAATAAAGCACCCATATCGCGGTGCTTTATTTATATGTATGCTATCAATCAACGATCATCTAATCCATACTCCACCGTACTGTCATAGACGTGGACGGTTTCGCCTGTGGATTTGTCCGTATAGGCTTTTAGACGGATGATTTTACTCACCCCAGTCTCATGATGATAGCCTTCAATCACATCATCAAACTCACGCCAAGCACCCGCGCCCATCTTAATGCCTTGGTCATCATAGCGTACATTGCGCACCTTTAAGCAGTTTGGGGCGTTATTGGCGCACAATATCGGCTCAGGCTCAATCTCCCAATATAGCACCACCGGCTCACCGTACAGCACGTCAGGTTTTTTGACTCCTTGCCATGTCCAGCTTTTACCTTGGTTCGTATGCGTCATGACAGCCTGACGATCATCTTGAACTTTTAGTGTTAATTTGGCATTGGTAAATGACGCTGCCAGCACTCGTTCAGCCTCATGAGCGCTGGGGTCGCACGCCTTACGAGTCGCAGCAACACCGTCGCTGATGGTTAAGATATCCTTGGTTAGCGTAAAGCCAGCAGAATGCACATTGCATCCCACGCCAAAGCTTAATCGATCCTCAGCTGCCGTCAAATACACCGAGCGTGTCTCAATGAACAGCTTAAATCTATCATCATCAGACGCAACAAGTCGCCAATCATACTCGTACAGCTCATCCGCCAAAGACTTGGTGATGGTGGTCGGTTCACGATTGGGCATCGCCACATCATTATTGAGCTGACAGCCCATCAATGCCAATGGCGTACACAACATTAAGGCTTGAATGATTGTTTTTGTCATG
>NZ_JAAELD010000363.1 GCF_024227015.1 Moraxella sp. | reverse complement strand
GTATCAGCCGTGACATGCTTATCCAAACGATGATAATTTGTGGAGCGATTTTGGGGGTGGTGCTGTTAAAGGGTAAGGATTTATTGTTGTACTGCTTTGACCCAAGCCATGCCCGTGTGGCAGGACTGTCGCCCAAAGTTTTGCATTATGGGTTGCTTATTTTATTGTCCGCCACAATTGTGGTTGCCATGCAAGCGGTTGGCGTGATTTTGGTGGTGGCGATGCTTATCTCCCCTGGTATTACGGCATTTGTCTTGTGCAGACGATTTCATACCATGCTCGCTGTGGCGGTGGCAAGTTCGTGTTTGACCAGTTTTTTGGGCGTGATTTTAAGTTTTCATCTGGATTCGGCAACGGGGGCGACGATTGTGCTATTGCAAGCAATCACATTCATGGCAGCAGTTTTATTTGCCAAATTAAAACAGAGGCTTGGCAATACCAAAATGACCGCGACAGCTTAAAGCAATATTCAAAACCCTTTCTCCTTTAATCCATTCCAAGTATAATAATCAAAAAAACCAACCGAGAAAACAAATGCAGACTCCAACAGCTAAAAATTTCGCTTCAGATAACTATTCAGGCGTGCATCCTAAGATTATGGATGCTTTGAACCTGGCAAATGGCGGGCATGTTCCTGCTTATGGCTATGATGAATTTACAGAAGAATTGCAGACTATTATCCGTGCGCATTTTGGCGATACAGCTCACGCTTATCCGATGTTTAATGGCACGGGTGCGAATGTGGTTGGTCTGCAGGCACTAAGCACTCGTTGGGGTGCGGTGATTTGTACCGAGTCGGCGCACATTCATCAAGACGAAAGCACTGCGCCGCAGGTTGTGGGCGGGCTTAAACTATTGGCGATGCCCACCGAAGATGGCAAGCTGATTCCCGATATGATCCTCTCTCAGCTTTATAATATCGGAAGCGAACATCGTGCTCAACCATCCGTTGTCTATATCAGTCAGACCACCGAATACGGCACTTGTTATAGCATAGATGAGATTCGCGCGATTTGTGAGACTGCGCATGCGCATGGCATGAAGGTATTTGTCGATGGCGCCAGATTATCCAATGCTGCCGCTTATCTAAATGCCACATTTAAAGAGATGATTCTTGAGACCGGTGTGGATATGGTGTCCTTTGGCGGTACGAAGAACGGCATGATGATGGGTGAGTGTTTGATTGCCTTTGACAAAGAGCTTGCCAGCTCACTGCGTTTTTTGCGTAAAGTGGGACTTCAGACCGCTTCAAAAATGCGCTTTATCTCCGCTCAATTCATAGCGCTATTATCAGATAATCTTTATCTTAATAATGCGCGGCAAGCCAATGCGATGGCAAAGCAGTTGGCGGATGAGCTTATCACGCTAGGCATTCAACCGATTTATGACGTTCAGTCTAATGGTGTTTTTGTTAAATTACCTAAGAAAGCAGTTGATGCCGCCCGCCAAAAATACGCCTTTTATGATTGGGATACCGAAGGTACTGTGCGCTTAATGTGTAGCTTTGATACTACTGCTGACGATGTGACGGACTTGGTAGGATTGATTAAGTCCAATCTGAATTAATATAAATAAGACGCTATTATAAAAGGCAATCAATCAACGATTGCCTTTTTAAAATAAATCCCCGCCAAATCAACCACTTACAAACTTTCTCCACTTTTCCTAAAATTTCCCCTTGACCAACCTCATTTCTCCCCCTATAATACGCACCACTCAAGCACAGCAAG
>NZ_JAAELD010000362.1 GCF_024227015.1 Moraxella sp. | reverse complement strand
TTTTGGCGGTGGCATTGATTTCATCAAGCAAATTTCTTTCTTGTTTTTGGGCGGATTGCTTAATGGCGGTAATGCTGTTTTGGTAGCTGATGCTATTAAATTTGGCGATGATTTTTTTATATAATTCATGCCAAAGTTTGTGCATATCCTTGGCAAAAATCGCCCCTTGACCGCTTGGCAATGTCAGTGCAATCGGGTGGCGGGGTGCGTCAAAATTATGCACATAGACCAAGTCGGGCGGGGTCGGCTCGTGTTTGGCACGCTCGGCAAGCAGACGGGTGATGAGCGTGCGTTTGCCAAGCCCGTTTTCACCCACGGCAAAGACGTGGTAGCCGTTTGCCTTGATGTCAAGGGCGGTCTGTATGGCATTGACGGCTCGGCGTTGCCCAAAGTCGTGTGGTGTGGGGCTTGCGTGCGTGCTGTCGGGCGGTAGGGCGTGGGTGTCGGTGTAGCGTTTTAGGGCGGTGTGGGGCAGGCGGTAGGGGGTGAATTGGTCGGTCATTGTTGTTATTAAAATATGAAAAAGGGATATTTTAACAGATTAAAACGTGATAAAATAGGGGATTTGAAATTAACTTGACTTTATAACAATGACTTATCATAAAATATCCGCCCATGCCGATGAATTTGCTCGTGAATTAGAGCGTGTCTCTGATAAGCTAAATTTAACATTTAGTGAAGTGCAAATAAAACAACTGCTCGGCTATTTGGATAATCTTCTGCTTTGGACAAAAGCGTATAATCTCACCGCCATTACCGCCCCAAAAGAGGCGTTTATTAAGCATATTTTGGACTGTTTGGCGATTGTGGCGGATTTGCCGTTTACCGATAAATCAGGCATAAGCGTGCTTGACATTGGCACGGGGGCAGGGTTGCCGTCTGTGATTATCGCCATTATGCGACCTGATTGGCACGTTACCGCCCTAGATAGCAATGGCAAAAAGGTGCGGTTTATCCGTCAAATGGTGGGCGAATTGGGACTTGCCAACGTCAATCCTGTGGCAAGTCGCATTGAGGACTTTGACGGGGCGTTTGATGTCATCACGTCTCGGGCGTTTGCCAGCCTTGATGATTTTGTCAATCTTGCCAAGCCTTATTTGAAGGCGGACGGCGTGTTATATGCCATGAAAGGTAAAGTGCCAACGTCTGACGATACGGTAAATTTGACAGATTGGCAAATTGACATTAAGTCTATTTTTGTGCCACAAATGAGCGATGAGCGGTGTGTGGTGTATTTGACAGCCAAATAATAGTTAATATATTGATTTATTAAAAGGTATTTTATGGAAATTATCGCAATCGCCAACCAAAAAGGCGGTGTGGGCAAGACAACGACTGCGGTGAACCTTGCAGCGGCATTGTCCACCATCGGCAAAAAAAAGGTACTACTCATCGATCTAGACCCGCAAGGCAACGCCACAACGGGCGCAGGGCTGGATAAGAATGATCTGGACAAAAGCATCGTCGATGTGCTGCTTGATAACACAAAAATCCATAAAGTCATCCAAAAAGACGCGCCGGCAGGGTTTGACATGGTTGGCGCTAACCGAGATTTGGCGGGGATTGACGTGTCTTTGGCAGACGTGGAAGATGCGCCATTTTTATTAAAAAAAGCCATCAAAGCCGCCAAAAAGAGCGGTAAATTCGGCTATGATTATGTCATCATGGACTGTGCGCCCAGCCTAAGCATGCTGACGGTCAATGCGTTTGCCGTCGCCAAGAATGTCATCATTCCGATGCAGTGCGAATACTATGCGCTAGAGGGCGTGGTTGATCTGATCGACACCATCAAGCGCCTAAAAGACATCAATCCTGACCTGCATGTGCGTGGCGTGGTGCGTACGATGTTCGACGGACGTAACACCTTGGCGCAAGACGTGTCTGCCGAGCTTGAAGGATATTTTGGTGAATTATTGTACAAGACTGTCATTCCGCGCAGCGTGCGTCTGGCGGAAGCACCAAGCTTTGGTCAGTCGATTTTTGGTTATGAAAAATCATCCAAAGGCGCAATCGCTTATCACGCCTTGATGAATGAAGTCATCGATCAGGCTGAAAAACCTGAGTTGTTCAAGGCAAAAGTGCGTGCGCAGTTCGATTGGTAACTGACAATATCGGGCAAATTATGCTAAAATAGGGCATTTGACTTTTATATATACTGGCTCATGGCGGGCGGTGCTTGGTTTGATTTGGGAAACATCATGAAAAAACGTGGACTTGGCGATAAGCGTGGCTTAGATGCGCTGATGGGCAATATAAAAAAAGAAAGGCGAATTGCCACAGATGCTGGCGCCTTGATGGCGGCTGAAGAGACCGCTGCGCCTGTAGACACCAAGACGGATTTTAGCTTATTAGATGATGAGCAAGACATCAAATCTGTCGGCGTTACCAAGAAAAAACCCAAGAAAAAATCAAAAGATAAGCCCGCTCAAGATGATAATGATGGCGAGCAAATCACGCTCGTACAGATCCACCCAAATCGCCTGCAGTCAGGCAAATACCAACCACGTCGCGACATGAACGAAGAGGCGCTTAATGAGCTTGCTAATTCGATCCGTCAACATGGTGTGATGCAGCCCATCGTCATCCGTCCACTGCTGTCGAATGAAGATAAGACGAGCGACACTGTTACGCACGAGATCATTGCGGGCGAACGTCGTTGGCGCGCCGCCAAGATTGCAGGTCTGACCGAGATTCCTGCCATTGAGCGTGTTCTGTCGGATGAGATCGCCATTGCCTTGGCGCTGATT
>NZ_JAAELD010000361.1 GCF_024227015.1 Moraxella sp. | reverse complement strand
GAATGGTTTGGCAACGCCTGCGATTTGGGGCATCAACAAGGCTGTGATGAATATCGCAGGCTCAATGGCTTGGGTTATTAATCCAATTTATTGATACCGCCCCCAAATCATCAAAAAGAGCGTTAATTCGCTCTTTTTTTGGGCTGATGGTGCGATGGCTTGGTATTTTTTGGGCGATGTGCTAGAATTGAGATTATCAAGAATCATTCTTGATTTCTAAGTTTATCATCTGATTCATCTCATGCCATCTTTAGACCTTGCCGACTTGCATACCATCGCCGACCGTGCCGCCTTTGATTTTGGGCGGATTATTGATCTTGCTGATGATGATGGTTTTATCGGTGCGGGGGCGGACTTATCCACCGCCACGCTGCTGAATGCTTATCGCAGCGGTGTATTTCCTTGGTTTGGGGCGGATGATCCCATCTGCTGGTGGTGCCCACCTGTGCGCTGTGTGGTTCATCCTGATGACTTTCACCCTGCCAAATCTCTCATCCGCACCGCCAAGAAGATGCCATGGCACATCACCACCAATCGCGCCTTTGGGTCTGTCATGACAGCCTGCGCTGCCCCACGCGCCTACAGCGATGATACTTGGATTAACGATGAGATGATAGACGCCTACACCAAGCTACACGACATGGGCGCAGCCATGAGTGTGGAAGTATGGGACAGCGCGGCAGATGACGCTAAGCTCGTCGGCGGACTGTATGGCGTGCAATATGGGGCGGTATTCTGCGGCGAGAGCATGTTCCACACCCAAAAAGACGCCTCAAAGATCGCCTTCTGGGCGCTCATGCACCTCGCCACATCCGCTGGCATCCGCCTGATCGACTGCCAGCTTGAGAATTCACATCTGATGAGCCTAGGCGCGACCTTAATGCCACGCGATGAGTTCCTGACCGCTCTAGCTACCCTTAATCGCGCACCGACACCGCCTTTATCTGGCAGTATGAGCACGCGCGAGCTTGCGCTCATTGATGGCTGATATCTACCAATCCATGCCGATGTCTTGGGCGGCAGCATAGCCACTTGCCCACGCCCATGCAAAGTTATACCCACCCAGATGACCCGTCACGTCCAGCACTTCCCCGATAAAATACAACCGCTCGCACAGCCTGCTCTGCATGGTCTTGCCATAGATCTCATCGCACGCCACACCGCCACGGGTAACTTCTGCCACGCGGTAGCCTTCGGTGCCTGACGGCTTGATTTGCCATGCGTTTAGAGTTCTGCCCAAATCGAATAACTCTTTGTCCTTGATATTGGCAAGCTCGATGTCCTGATACCCCATCCAAAAATGCGCCTGCAATGCCAAGAGCAGCTTCTTGGGGAAATATGGGGTCAGCACGGTGCGGATGAGCTGTTTTGGGTGGGATTTTTTGGCGGTGATTAATAGCTCTGCAGCATCTAGCTTGGGTAGCAGATTGATATTGATGCACTCGCCAAGCCGCCAATAATTCGACAGCTGTAGCATGGCAGGGCCAGACAGCCCACGATGGGTGAACAGCATAGGCAGCTCAAAGCTCACCTTATCATTAAAGGCGATGACGTCAAGGCTCACGCCTGCCAGCGACTTAGCCATCTCACCCACGTGATCGGTGAAGGTGAACGGCACAAGAGATGCCTCGGTTGGCACGATACGATGCCCAAACTGAGTCGCCACCTGATACCCAAACCCACTCGCCCCAAGCGTCGGGATGGACAGCCCACCCGTGGCGATGACCAGATGACGGCACGACAGCTCATAGGGCTTGGCGTTCTTTGGGCTGACATGAATAACAAAGCCATTCTGCTCATCATCTTTGATGATGCTGTCGATGGTAGTATTAAGCCGTATTGTCACGCCTGCCTGCTCGCACTCAGTCAGCAGCATGTTTAGGATGTCTTTGGATGAGTCATCACAGAACAGCTCACCGTGTGATTTCTCGTGATAGGCGATGCCGTGTTTTTGCACCAATTTAATAAAATCATCACTGCTATAGCGACTAAGAGCCGATTTGACAAAATGCTCATTCTGCCCGATGAACTCATTGGCGGTGACGTTTAGATTGATGAAGTTACACCGCCCACCGCCAGACATGAGGATTTTTTTGCCGGCTTTGTTGGCATGGTCGAGCACCAGCACGCGCTTGCCATACAGTGCGGTATTGAACGCGCAGAACAGCCCCGACGCCCCTGCCCCGATGATGATGACATCAACGCATTCACGATCAGCACGAGCCTCACTCATCAGAGGCGCTCACATCATTGATCAAGTGAGCGTACTTGGCGTCATAGTCGGCTTTTTGCATTTTATAGATTTCAAAGACGCACAGATCATCGCAGCCATTATCACAGCATTCATAATCTTCGGGCGGCTCTGGTGGGGGCGGGATGTCATTGGGATGGGTCATATTGGCACACTTGTTAAAAATTTTGTGGCTTTTTGTAGCCGTCGCTTGTATTTATTGTGGCATTTATTATAATTGAAAGCATGAGAAAATACACGCATTGTGTGCATTGTTACAGGATAACATTATGAAATTGCTCAAAAAATCCCTACTCGCCGCAACATTAACCGCCACCGTCGCCCTGCCAATTGCGGGCTGCTCTAGCACCACCGATGGCGGCACCGTGGGCGCTGATCGCAGACAGCTGTTATTGGTATCTAGCAGTGAAGTCATACAGCTATCCAACCAAGCTTACCAGCAGACCATCGCACAGGCACGCGCCCAAGGCAAGCTTGACACCAATGCCGCACAGGTTGCACGCCTACGCCGCATCGCCAATGACCTAATTCCTCAGACTGCCGTATATCGCCCTGACGCGACACGCTGGCAATGGCAAGTACATGCCATCAGCTCAAATGACATCAACGCCTATGTCATGCCAGGTGGCAAGATCGTGTTCTATAGTGGCATCATCGACCGTCTAAACCTAACCGATGCCGAGATCGCCGCCATCATGGGCCATGAGATGGCGCACGCTCTGCGCGAGCACAGCCGTGAGAAGATGAGCCGCAGCGTCGCCACATCTGGCGTGCTGTCCATCGCAACTGCTGCACTGGGTCTGTCATCAGGTCAGCAAGAGCTGGCAGGTCTGGCCAGTCAGCTGGGTCTAAACCTACCACACTCGCGCACCCAAGAAGCCGAAGCGGATAAAATCGGTCTAGAGCTGATGGCGCGTGCAGGCTACAACCCAAATGCCGCCATTACCCTGTGGCAAAAAATGCAGCGCGCAAGTGGTGGCTCAACCCCTCAATTCCTAAGCACTCACCCAAGCAGCACAAGTCGCATCCAAGCCATGCAGGCACTCATGCCGACGGTGACACCACTGTATAATTCATCGAACAAGCGCTAAGAGTTAAGGTTATCTTATGAATACTCCGACCGCTGACGCGATTATCAATAACTTGCAAAGCCTCAACCCTGCACACATCACGCTTGATAACGAAAGCCACATGCATGCAGGTTATTATGAAGGCAAAGAGAGCCACTTTAAGCTTGTCATCGTTAGCAACGCCTTTGATGGCAAGCGCTTGGTGGCTCGTCATCAGCTCGTTTATGCACTGACGAATCCCTTGATGATGGCGAATGGTGGCACGATCCACGCCCTCGCCATTCATGCCTACACCCCTGACGAATGGTCGGGGCAGGCGCCTGACAGCCCCAACTGCGCAGGTCAAAATCGTGGCTAAATTCCACCCGTTTTTATCTTTTATCCATTTTTGAGAATTGTTATGAAAAAAATCCTATCACTAGGCGCATTGGCTGCCATCACCGCACTGACTGGCTGTGCCACCACGAGCAACATCGCGCCACAGTACGTGAATCCCACCAACTACAGCGGTCATGACTGTGCTTATCTGCAAAGTGAAGTTGCTCGCGTGACCAATCTGGTCGAAAAAACCCAAAGCCAACAAACACCGCTATCAGCAACAGGCGTTGGCATCGGCATCGCGGGTGGTCGTGGTGGTATCTATCCTAGCATCAGCTTTGGCGTAGGTTCAGGCAGCTCAACTCGTGCCGCACGCACCAACACACTTGCCCGCCTATACGGTGAGCATGATGCCATGGTCATCGCCGCCCGCCAAAAGAACTGTGCATTCGCCCAAAACATCAAAATCTACGGCGAAAAATAACCCAAATCATCAAAAATCATAAAAATTTTTGACAAGTTATTCAAAATCGTCCAAAATAAGCCGCATCTATTGTGGCTTATTTTTTTGTGATGTCTATTCTTCCTAACTGGCTTGGTACACTGCGACAAAACCCAAAGCTCATCAGCAATGATCTGATGGCAGGGCTAATGATGGCGGTATTGGTCATCCCTCAGAGCCTAGGTTATGCAGCACTGGCAGGATTGCCGCCCATCATGGGACTATACGCATCCATCGTCCCGACCTTGGTGTATGCTTATCTTGGCGCAAGCAGCATCAATGCAGTAGGCCCCGTTGCCATCACTGCGATCATGACATCCAGCGCGCTATCTGGCTATGCTACAGGTAGCGTGCAGTATGTGATCTTATCCATCACGCTTGCCATGATGGTGGGTGGAATATTGTGCCTAGCTAGCATTCTAAGGCTTGGATGGATCATGCAGTTCGTCAGCCGCGGCGTGTCCTCAGGCTTTATCAGCGCAGCAGCGGTACTGATCGTCATCAGCCAACTAAAAAACCTCATCGGCGCGCCCATCACAGGCGGCAGTCTCATCGACATCATCAGCAGCCTATCGAGCACCCCCGTCACCATCAAGCCATACACCGCCCTATTAGGCGTCGGCGCACTCATGATTTTATTGATCAATCGCTATGTTGATGCGTTGTGGGCATGGCTGCCCAAGGTGCGAGCAGACTTCGCCAAGCGACTTGTGGTGATCATCGTCACGATACTCTCCATCATACTCGCCACACGCCTTGGGTGGGCTGCGCTTGATATTCGATTGCTTGAGCCTTTGCCTACTGGATTGCCTACGTTTAAGTTTTTGCCGTTATCATTTGGCACCCTGTTAGATCTACTACCATCGGCGTTATTAATCGCGCTCATCGCTTTCATCTCAAGCTCTGCCATCGCCAGTAATTATGCGCGCATCCATCAGCAGCCTTTTGATAACAACAAAGAACTGCTAGGTTTAGGCTTTGCCAACATCGCCAGCAGTGTCACAGGGGGCTTTACAGTGGCGGGCGGTTTGTCACGCACCAGCCTGAACATCAGCCTTGGCGCCAAGACGCCCTTTGCATCAATCGTGTGCGCGCTTGGCATTCTATTCATTTTGTTGTTTTTTGGGCAGTATTTGGCAGGCTTGCCTTATGCAGTGCTATCCGCCATCATCGTAAGCTCCGTGCTGTCGATGATCGACATACAGACCCTAAAAACCGCCCTAAAACACGACAAGGCAGACGCGCTGTGTCTGGTGCTGTGCTTCGGTGCGGCGATTATCTTCGGGCTTAATATCGGGCTTGTGGTTGGGCTGTTGGTTAGCTTTGCACTGATGATCTATCGCTCTCATCGCGTAAACATCGCCATCCTCGGGCAGCTTGGTAATAGCGAGCATTTTCGTGACATCTCCCGACATAAGGCAACCACCTTTGATAACCTGCTGATGGTGCGCATCGATGAGAGCCTGTATTTTGGTAATGCACTGACCATCCATGAGACATTGCGAAAGCTCTACTACGAGCACCCCAAGGCCACCGAAGTCATTCTTATCATGACGGCGGTGAATCACATTGATCTGACCGCCCAAGAGATGCTCTCATCCTTCAATCAATATATCCAAAGCCAAGGCAACCGCCTACATCTGGCGGAAGGCAAAGGCCCTGCCATGGATATTCTAAAGGACAGTGATCTATTTAAGCACCTGTCTGGCGAAGTATTCTTGAGCACCAAGCTGGCTGTGGATAAACTAAAATACCAAGGCGATGATTGGTGCGGGATGTGATGGTTTATTCCTAAATTTTTAATTCTTGTCAGAAATTTAAATTTTAGGAATAAGCTTATGCGCAATCAACATTGAATCAACCAAAAAATTTCGCTAAGATAATCGCATCTTTTACGAATCTGGATGATGACAATGAATACCCAAACTATCACTTTATATAAACAAATTCACCCCTGTCAATGCCAAACCCTATCAACGCTTGGCTTTAAGAGCATCATCAATCTGCGTTTTGATGATGAGTGTGACAACCAGCCCAAGGCAGCAGAATTGGGCTTGAGCGCAAGCAGCACAGGATTGGAATATCGCCACTTGCCTGTGGATAGTGAGAGCCTGCCCTTCGATGTCGTACAGCGATTCGCCCAGCTGATCAATGAACTGCCCAGCCCCGTGATGGTGTTTTGTGGCACGGGCAGCCGCGCCAAGCGCATTTATCAAAGCGCGGTGGTGAGCGGCCTTATCTAGGCTGATAATTGATTAATACAAAAGACCGCACATGGTGGTCTTTATTTATGGTACAAACTCTAAAAAGGCACTTCACTTTCCCAGTCCATCCACACCCCATGCGTAGGATGCTTTAGGCGAAGCTTATGGGCGTGCAAGTTTAGACGTGGCGCGATCTGCAGCGCCGTGCCTGTGGCATAGATGGGATCGCCGATCATGACATGCCCTAGATGTACCATGTGCACTCGCAGCTGATGGCTTCTGCCCGTGATGGGCTTTAGCGCGACCCGCGTCACCGGATGTGTGACACCCTGATCGTCGGTGCGCAGCTCATGATGCAGCACTTCATAATGTGTAAGCGCACGCTTATTCCAGTTCATGTCCACAATGTGGCGCGGCTTAGTGCTGGGCTCATAACGCACAGGCACATCGATGATGCCTTTTTTGTCATCTTTGGCGATCGTGCCGAAGACGACCGCTTGATATTCCTTCGTGGGAATGCGCTCGATGAATTGCTTTGAGATATGAGTCTGCGCCGCCTCGTGCTTAGCAAAGATGATTAGACCTGATGTATCCATATCTAGCCTATGTATGAGCTTGATGTTAGGATTTACCCTAAGCAGCCGTGACTGCAAGCTAACCTTTAACACTCGCCCATCTACACTTAGCAGTCCCGCAGGTTTATCTCCCACCCAGATGTCCTCATCTTCATAGACGGTGATAGACTGGATAAACTCCCTAAAAAATACATCTGAGCGTGCCTGCTCATCAGCATTCATCTTAGCAATGGCTTCGTCATTTAGGCGGTCGTGGCGTTCTTGGGTGTGGTTCATGATGGTGTTTGATGAAGTTAATCAGGATAATTGGCAAATTTAATGGAACAAAGCCTGCCTTTTTATAAAAAGTTTGCTATTATAGCACAAACAGATGCAGTGATTTGACATTCAACCATCTTGAAAAATCCCCAAGCATCGCCATATATTTACCAAATTAACCAACCAAATAAGGCAGGAATAATCATGTCAATCATCAATACCACAGACGCTAATTTTGACCAAGACGTACTTCAAGCCGACAAGCCTGTGCTTGTGGATTTTTGGGCTGCTTGGTGCGGTCCTTGTAAAGCCATCGCGCCAACGTTAGAAGAGCTTGCTGATGACTATGCAGGTCGCGCGCAGATCGTTAAAGTCAATGTCGATGACAACCCTGAAGTTGCGGCACGCTTTGGCATTCGTAGCATCCCAACGCTATTCGTCTTCAAAGGCGGCGAGAAAGTAGACACCATCGTTGGCAGCCGTCCAAAATCAGAATTCGCAGCACTGCTTGATAAGCACCTATAAGCGCATTCACACCACAAAAAAAGACTTGTTTTGCAAGTCTTTTTTTGTTTTAAGTGCCCAACACTCTTGATTTTCGGGATAAAAACTCGTATTATTATGCCCTAGCCGTTATCCTGTCAAAAACACCACTCCCAACGGCATTCTCAATATCAAATCATTAACAGATTTTTTCGGTCAAGCATTCGCAAGGCCGCTCAACTTTTCATGATTAACTTCCCCTAAGACCTATCCATGAATCTAACTGAACTCAAAAGAAAGCCAGTCGCCGAACTGCTCGCCATCGCTGAGCAAATGGGACTTGAGAACATGGCTCGTAGCCGCAAACAAGACATCATTTTCGCCATCCTAAAAACCCACGCCCGCAACGGCGAGCCCATTTATGGTGATGGCGTGCTAGAAATTCTGCCTGATGGCTTTGGATTTTTACGTTCATCTGAAGGCTCCTATTTGGCAGGCCCTGATGACATCTATGTCAGCCCAAGCCAAATTCGCCGCTTCAACCTTCAAACCGGCGACTCCATCGCAGGGCAGATTCGCCCACCCAAAGAGCAGGAGCGATATTTTGCGCTATTAAAGGTCAGCGAGATTAACTTTGATACGCCAGATCGCAGCCGTCATAAGCTGATTTTTGAGAACTTAACACCCCTATTCCCCACCAAGCAGCTCACACTTGAGCAAGGCAACGGTACCACTGAAGATCTAACCGGTCGTGTGATTGACCTCATCGCCCCCATCGGCAAAGGTCAGCGCTCCATCATCGTAGCACCACCCAAGGCAGGTAAAACTGTTCTGCTACAGAACATCGCCCAAGCCATCGCCAAGAATCACCCTGAATGCTATCTGATCGTCCTGCTCATCGACGAACGACCCGAAGAAGTCACCGAGATGCAGCGCACCGTACGCGGTGAAGTGGTTGCCTCCACTTTTGATGAACCGCCACAGCGCCACATTCAAGTTGCTGAGATGGTCATCGAAAAAGCCAAACGCCTAGTCGAGCACAAGCAAGATGTCGTGATTCTGCTAGACTCCATCACCCGTCTGGCTCGCGCCTATAATACTGTCATTCCATCGAGCGGCAAAGTACTTACAGGTGGTGTGGATGCTAATGCGCTTGAACGCCCAAAACGCTTCTTTGGTGCGGCGCGTAATGTAGAAGAAGGTGGTAGTCTGACCATCATCTCAACCGCACTGATCGACACAGGCTCGAAGATGGATGGGGTAATCTTTGAAGAATTCAAAGGTACGGGCAACCAAGAAATCACCCTTGAGCGTGATTTGGCAGAGCGTCGCATATTCCCTGCTATCAATATCAAAAAATCAAGCACTCGCCGTGAAGAGCGCCTATTAGATGAAGAGACTCTGCGTCGTGTTTGGGTTCTACGCAAGCTACTGCAGCCGATGGATGACTCTCAAGCGACTGAGTTTTTACTGGATCGCCTAAAAGACTCTAAAACGAATGACGAATTTTTTGGCAACATGACCAAAAAGGCGACCTCCTAAGTCACCAAAAAACCTTGACTTGAAACAGTCATAATTCTATGCTACTATAAAGCACTGTTTTAAACGAAAAATTCTCGATTATATGGTAGATTTTTAGGCGTTTTGAATAGAAATTTGATGCTTAGCGAGCAATTAGAAATATTTTGTTACATTTTTTCTGATTTTGCTAAAAAATATCGTTTTTTATTTATGCTGAATTACTATATAATTTGCGGTGCAGTAAAGTATTTCAGGGATTTTTGCAACGAGGCGAGAGCAGTCCTTTTGTTCTCGCCTAGTGTCATTAAGAACTGTAAATACAATTGCTAACTTACTATCCTATGGAGATCACCATGAAAACCAAACTAGTTCTATCTGCTCTAATCGCTTCTCTAGCTCTAACTGCTTGCTCAAAGCCAGCTGAAGAAGCTCCTAAAGCTGCTGAAGAAGCACAAGCTGCTGCAAACGAAGCACAAGCTGCTGCTGACGCTGCTCCTGCTGACGCTGCTGCACAACAAGCTGCTGACGCTGCTCCTGCTGACGCTGCTGCACAACAAGCTGCTGACACTGCACAAGCTGCTGCTGACACTGCTGCTACTGCTGCTGCTGACGCGCAAGCTACTACTGGTGCTGCTGCTGAAGAAGCTGCTGACGCTGCTAAAGACGCTGCTGACAAAACTGCTGAAGCTGCTGCAGACGCTACCGCTCCTGCTGCTGACGCTGCTGCTACCACTGAGACTAAGACTAACTAATTTGTCTTTTTCTTAAAGCACATAAAAAGAGAACCTTTTTGGTTCTCTTTTTTATTTGTTATATCAATTAATACATATCAACATATTGGTTATGTGATTAATTTGTGGCAACCTCTTCATCCACAGATTCGATAATCTCTACCTCAATATCGCCCTGCTCTACTTCTGTCAAGGCATCAGATTCCGATACATCGCCTTCGGCAGGTTCAGTTACCAGAGGATCTTGAGTGCTTGGTTCAGTTCTGATGATTGGATCAGCAGGCTCAGCAGACATCGGAACAGTTTCTACTTCTGCAGGCTCTTCTGCAGCCGTCTCTTGTTTATCGCCACAGCCTGTCATCATGGTCACGGTCAATATAGGGGCCAGCCAAATTAGTTTTTTCATTGAAACACCCTTAAATTCATCAGATATTGTAAATGATATTTTTTATCATTGATGGTTAATTCACACAGTATATCACAAAAAATAGACAGGTAAAGACCTGTCTATTTAAGTTTTTTTACGATAGTTTGCCGTGGCATTGTTTGTATTTTAGACCACTACCACAAGGGCATGGCGCGTTACGATTAATGTGCTCAGGTATGACCACATCTTCTTCCGCCATACGTGCTGCTTGTTCTGCACTCACACCTGCCGCACTTAATGTGAAGGTGATGTTTTGAGTTGATGCTGCACGATGTTCGCGTGGTTCGCTCGCCTCTTCATTGGCTTGATTATGCTCGAGCTGCATGCGCATATGTTCGATCTGGCGACGACGCTCTTCTTCTAGCGCGGCAAGCTCTTCAGGCGTTGGTACATGAACACGCGCCAAATCCTGCACGATGTCAGATTTAATCGCGCCAAGCATTGAGCGGAACAACTCAAAAGATTCACGCTTATATTCCTGCTCAGGGTTCTTCTGAGCGTAGCTGCGCAGATGAATGCCTTTACGAAGCTGATCCATCTGAGTAAGATGCTCTTTCCAGTGGCGATCTAGGCTCTGCAACATAAAATGACGCTCAAGCTGTGCCGCGCTGTCTTCACCCATCTGGGTGCGTCTGTCTTCGTAGCGCGCGATTGCGGTATTGATGATCTTATCACGCAGACCTTCTTCATCAAGGCGGCGATCTGCATCTAGCCAATCATTGATCGGCATGTAGAATCTGAACGCGTCTTCGATTTCATCCTCTAGACCATCGATATTCCACTGATCATCCACCGAACCTGCTGGCACGAACTGATTAATCAGCGCATTATAGACCTCATGATGCATCTCTTTGATGGACTCTTGTAGATCTGCTTGCCCTAACAAGTCATCGCGCTGCCCATAGATGACCTTACGCTGCTCATTGGCGACATCATCATATTTAAGTAGGTTTTTACGCGCATCGAAGTCACGCGCTTCAACCTTGCCCTGCGCGCCTTCAATTGAGCGAGAGACCATCTTATGCTCGATCGCTTCGTCTTCTTTAAGGCCCATCGCGCGGAACATGTTCATGACACGATCGCCCGCGAAGATACGCATCAAGTCGTCTTCTAACGACAAGAAGAAACGCGATTGCCCTGGGTCGCCTTGACGACCAGCACGACCACGCAGCTGGTTATCGATACGGCGAGATTCGTGGCGCTCTGAGCCGATGATGTGTAGACCGCCTGCTGCTTTTACCGCTTCGTTCTTATTTTGCCAATCGGCTTGTAATTGCGCTTTTTGCTCTTCGGTCAGCTCGTGCAGATTATCAATCTGAGCTTGCCAGTTACCACCTAGGATGATGTCTGTACCACGACCCGCCATGTTGGTGGCGATGGTTACTGCTTGTGGGCGACCCGCCTGAGCGATGATCTCTGCTTCGCGCTCATGCTGCTTGGCGTTTAGGACATTATGAACAATACCCTCTTGATCCAGCAGGTACGACAGCTCCTCACTTGCCTCAATCGTCGCTGTACCGACCAGCACAGGTGCGCCCTTGGCGGTGATTGACTTGATCTCTTTAATGATGCCTTGGTATTTACCAAGCTTAGTTAAGAAGATCTGATCGTCCATGTCGATACGGGCAATCGGACGATGCGTTGGGATGATAACAACATCAAGATCATAAGTGGACTTAAATTCCGCCGCCTCGGTATCCGCCGTACCCGTCATGCCGGACAGCTTGTCATACAGACGGAAATAGTTCTGGAAGGTGGTGGTTGCCATCGTTTGGTTTTCGGCTTGAATCTCAACACCTTCTTTGGCTTCTACCGCTTGGTGCAGACCTTCGCTCCAGCGACGGCCAGGCATGGTACGACCCGTGTTCTCATCGACAATAATGACCTCGCCATCTTGGACGATGTAGTGAATGTTCTTGACAAAGATGTGATGCGCACGGATCGCCGCTTGTACATGTGCCAGCAGTGGCAAGCGCGCAGGGCTGTACAGGCTCTCATTGGCGCCAAGCTCACCGACCTCAACCAAGAAGCGTTCGATCTTCTCGTAGCCTTTTTCACTAATCTCAATGGCGCGGTTCTTCTCATCAATCCAAAAATCGCCGTCTTTATTATCCTTATTCGCCTCTTCATCTTCAGAGCGAGTCAGGCGAGGCACGATGGTATTAATCAGTGCATACAGCTCAGCTGAGTCTTCTGCCTGACCTGAGATGATGAGCGGTGTACGCGCCTCATCAATCAAGATACTGTCAATCTCATCGATGATACAGTAATTAAGCGGGCGCTGTTTTTTCTCAGCAAGGCTAAACACCATGTTATCGCGTAGATAGTCAAAGCCATATTCGTTATTCGTGCCGTAAGTGATGTCAGCGCGATAAGCCTCAAACTTCTCCTGTGGTGGTTGCTGGCTGTAAATCACGCCCACCGTCAAACCCAAAAAGCTAAATAACGGATGGTTCAGCTCAGCGTCACGCCCTGCCAGATAGTCGTTCACAGTAACGACGTGCACGCCTTTGCCGCTGATTGCATTTAGATAAATGGCAAGGGTCGCCATCAAGGTCTTACCCTCACCGGTCTTCATCTCGGCAATCTTACCTTCATGCAAGGTCATACCACCAATGAGCTGCACATCATAGTGGCGCATGCCATTAACACGAATGGACGCTTCGCGACACACAGCAAAGGCTTCTGGCAGGATGCTGTCTAGGCTTTCACCTTGCTGATGGCGCTCTTTGAATTCAAAGGTTTTTTGGCGCAACTCTTCATCGGACAGCGTCTGAATCGTAGGTTCATAGGCGTTGATTTTTGCGACAATTTTACGCATGCGTTTGAGCTCACGCTCATTTTTAGTGCCAATGACACTGCCGATAATTTTACTTAACATGAATGTTCCAACAAATTTAAATTTTTAACTATATAATGATAAACAGGCCAAATACAAGGCATAATCATTTTAATCACAACGTTGCAAAGACTTCATCCGCCGCCGCGAGCGTCTTTTCAATATCGTCATCAGTATGTGCACTCGACATGAACGCCGCCTCAAAAGCAGAAGGCGCAAGATAAATGCCACGCTCTAGCATGCCATGGAAAAACTGGTTAAAGCGTTTGGTGTCGGCGTGTGCCACGTCATTAAAGTTTTTGGGTAATTCTTTGGCAAAAAACAGTCCAAACATACCGCCCACATGACAACTTGCAAAATCTATGCCATGCTTATCCGCCAATGCTTGTAAGCCATTTACCAGCTTGGCGGTTTTGGCGGTCAGTCCCTCATAAAAATTCGGACGAGTTAATTCATCAAACATTGCCTTACCTGCACGCATGGCTAGGGGGTTGCCAGACAGTGTCCCTGCTTGATAGACACCGCCCAAGGGAGCGATACATTCCATAATCTCACGCTTACCACCAAATGCTCCCACGGGCAAGCCAGCTCCGATGATTTTGCCAAAGGTGCTAAGGTCAGGGGTAATGCCAAAATGGTGGCTTGCTCCACGCAGTCCCACCCGAAAGCCTGTCATCACTTCATCAAAAATCAACACCGCTCCGTGCTTGGTGCAAAGCTCGCGTAGGGTATTATGAAACTCTTGACTTGGGATAACCATGTTCATATTGCCCGCTATCGGCTCTAAAATTACGCACGCAAATTCATCGCCAAATTTATCAAAGGCAGAACGCAACGCCTCAATGTCATTATAAGGCAAGGTTACGGTGTACTTGGCAAAGTCGGCAGGCACGCCTTTGGATGTCGGCTCGCCAATGTCCAGCATGCCAGAGCCTGCCTTGACAAGCAGACTGTCCGAATGCCCATGATAGCACCCTTCAAATTTGACAATCTTATCTCGCCCTGTGTAACCACGAGCCAAACGAATGGCACTCATGGTCGCCTCCGTGCCTGATGACACCATGCGAATGAGCTCAATGTGCGGAATAATGTCAGCAATCAAATCCGCCATCGTCGTCTCAAAGGGTGTGGGAGCCCCAAAGGATAAGCCGTCATCGGCAGCCTGCTTTACCGCATCGATGACCTTAGGGTGAGCGTGCCCCAAAATCATAGGTCCCCACGAGCCAACGTAATCAATGTACTCACGCCCTTCGGTGTCGTACATATACGCACCTTTGGCACGGCTCACGAATACAGGCGTACCTCCCACCCCTGCAAAGGCACGCACGGGCGAGTTTACGCCCCCCGGAATATGGCGTTTAGCTTTTTCAAATAAGACTTGGTCGGCGGTGAGTGTCGTCATGGGAATTCCTTGTTATTTGATTTATTGGTACAAAAAGGCAAGCGATGAGATTAGGCTTTTTTTACCACGCTGGATTTTAATTTCATCGCACCAAAGCCGTCGATCTTACAATCAATGTCATGATCATCAGGCGCATCGTGAATCAGGCGGATAGATTTGACTTTCGTGCCTACTTTGATTGGCGTTGATGAACCTTTAACTTTAAGATCCTTAATCACAGTCACGCTGTCGCCATCATTTAGCACATTACCCACCGCATCCTTAATGACAGGCGTGTCGTCCGCATCTGCATCCACCGACCATTCATGCGCGCACATTGGGCAGATCAAGAAATCGCCATCGGCATAAGTGTAGTTTTCTTCGCATTTTGGGCAGGCAGGTAGATTCATGATACATCCTAAATAGAGCTAAAATTATGAGCGCCTAGTATAGCAGATTTTGCGAATTTTTTGTTGATACAAAATGTTAATCTTGCCTTGAAAATGCTACAATGACAACCATAACATAACTGCTTTTTATTTATCTCACAACAAACAATAAGAAACAATCATGACAACGACAATACCCACTTTTGAACAAGTCACCCTAAGCGGTAAAGACGCCGCCAAATTCTTACAAGGTCAATTAACCATTAATATCGAGAAATTAACCGATGATTTTTTGCCTTGTGCCATCAGCGATCTAAAAGGTCGCGTGCAGTTTGGGTTGTGGGCGAGACGCATTGACGATGAGACCTTCGCACTCGTCACCTCGGCGGACTGCATGAGCGATCTGACTGCGCACATCAAAAAATACGGCGCATTTTCTAAATTCACTCGGTCTGATGTCACGCCCATCTATCCTAGCATAGAGAATAGTCAGCCAACCTTTAGCGATGATGCCGATCAAGCCAATGCTCAAAACTGGGCAAACTTAAGCATCCAAACGGGCAACTACTGGATAACCAAAGCCATCCAAGGGCTATTCCAACCCCAAGAGCTGCGCCTACACCAGCGTGGGGGCGTGGACTATGATAAAGGCTGCTATCTAGGGCAAGAGATCATCGCCCGTCTGTGGTTCAAGGCAAGCCCAAAAGCCTACCTGCACCGTATCCTGCTCACAGAACAGGCAAATGACGGCGATAAACTTGGCAAAGTACAAATCGTCAATAGCGTACCTACCGATGGTGGCTTTGACGCCCTAGTCATTGGCTCGCCTGAGAATGTGGCGGAAATCGGGGAGATTTTACCTCTGCCCGATAAGCTTATGGGTGATGTGGCGCGTGGCTAATACCAATAAGCCAACCGTTACGGTGCTCGGTGCGGGCGTTACGGGTGTCACTAGCGCTTGGTATCTGTCTCAGGCAGGCTTTGATGTAACGGTCATCGACCGCCAAAACCTGCCCGCCATGGAGACCAGCTTCGCCAATGGCGGTCAGATCTCAGTATGCCACGCCACGCCATGGGCCAATCCCAGTACCCCCCTAAAGGCCCTAAAATGGCTCAGTCAGCCCGATGCGCCTCTGCTTTATCGCATCAATGGCAACATAGAACAAATGCGATTCATCTATAGATTCTTAAGAGAATGCACCGCCAAGCGTGCCGACGCCAATCTGGTGCAGATGGTCAATCTGGGGCTGTATTCTCGTGATGCGCTAAAGGATCTGTTGGCACAGTTACCATTGGCATTTGAACAGCGGCTACAGGGCATCATGCACTTTTATACCAGTCATGTCGAATATCAGTCCGCAATCACGCCCACGCAGAGAATGCAGACATTGGGCTGTCATCGCACGCTCATCAGCCCCGATCAAGCTCGGCGCATCGAGCCTGCGCTTGACATGCTGGGTGACGCCCTAGTGGGGGCGACTTATACCGATGCCGATCTGTCTGGTAATGCCCATCTATTCACCCGCGAGCTCGCCAAGCACTGCCAAGCGCAAGGCGTCAAATTCCTACATGACACACACATCGATAGCATCCATCAGACCAACGGCACCATCACCCATCTAACACTCACCCACAAAGACAACACCATCACCCATAAAAGCGACCATTATGTCGTCTGTCTGGCAAGTCATGGCAAGGCACTGCTTGATGCGATTGGGGTGTTTTTACCGATTTTCCCTGCCAAGGGTTACTCAGCCACTTATCAAGTGCTTGATGGCGCTCGAGTGCCACAAGTCAGCCTGATCGATGATGAGTATAAGCTCGTCATGAGTCGCCTCACCTCCGATCAGCGCGATGTACTGCGTGTGGCAGGTACGGCAGAATTTAACGGCTATAATACAGATCTAGATGAGACGCGCTGTCATGCCTTGACCCGCCGCGTTCGATCTCTGTTCGGCGATGCGTTAAGTTATGATGAGCCGAATTACTGGACAGGACTGCGCCCCATGACACCGTCCAATGTGCCCCTCATCGGACAGGCGCACTTCGGGCAGGTACGTCACGGCTCGACAGGGGAGACACTGGATAATCTATGGCTGAACACAGGTCATGGCACGCTTGGCTTTACGCACGCCTGCGGCTCCGCCAAAGCACTGACCCATCTGATGGCAGGCAATACACCTGATTTGATGTTTGATTTTGTGGGACTGTAAGCAGAATACAATGTAATTCACCAATCAGATGCACCCTTCCAATCAGCCCTAGCCTATTCGCACGTTCTGGCAACCACCTCCGCCAGCCCCACTTGTCCGCTGTCGGTCAAGCCTTGCACCACACTGTCAAAATCGCCCTGCTCTCGGTTTTGGCTAAGTTTAAATTTGCCAATCATCTCACCGACATCCACCGTCAAGCCCAAAATACCCCGTATCTCGTCCGCCAGATAGTCGGCAGGGGCATCTTTCATTCTCCAAGGGGTGTCTTGCGTGCTTTCGTGGATATTGGTCAACGTGCCAACCGCACGCATCAGCCCCTTGACATCATCAAACACATTGGCACGCCCACGCACCTGCACCACTTCATAATTCCACGTTGGCACATGGCGGTGGTGGACGTGTTTGGATGGATACCAGTTGGGCGTGATATAGCCCTGTTCGCCATGAAACAGTACCATCACGTCCGCCCCATTGACATACTCGGCAAGCGGATTGGCTTTGGCAAAATGGGCGATGAGCGTGAGCGTGTCGTCTTGTTGCACCACATAAAAGGGCAATAAATCCGCTTGGGGCGTGCCGTCTTTTATGCTGATAAGCGTGCCTAATGGGTGGGCTTTGATAAAGTCGGTAAGAACAGTGCGGTCAGTTTCGGTAAAAAGTTGGGGTAGGTGCATGGCTTTCCTACATCAATCAAACGGTTACACTAACAACAGCAAGAAGAACTATCATACTAAACAGACTTGGCAATCCAAAAAGCAATAAAAAGAATATGCCAATACCGATTTTCGCCCAAAGATTTTTAAATCCACAAAAATCAAACAGCATTAAGGCGGTCAAAGTATAAATAAGTATGTCAATAAGGATAAGGATAAATATTGGTGAATGTATTAAGTCAATAGGTTTTGATAAAAAAATTATCAATGAAATAATATTGGTAATCAAAAATATCAAAACCACCAACGCCCAAACCGCCTTTTGTGCCTTTACCATGATAAGTATCAGATAGGATAACATCATGCCAAAGAACAACCCAAACACCACACCGCCTATCATAAGACCAACATATAGCCCAAGCCACACCAAAAGCACCGAGCCAAAGGCGGTTAATGCCAATGCACCGACATTGTTGTTGGGCGTGGTGTGACCAGGTGGAGTATTGTCAGGCGTGGCGTTGTTAGGATTTTGCAAATTGTCCAATCCTCTGCCCCATGACAACCGTCTTACCATGCACAAACTCATCGCTCCATATGGCATTTGCCGATTTGGGTAGCACGATAATGGCGGTAGAACCCAGATAGAACCGCCCAAGCTCATCGCCTTTTTTGAGCATGATGTCATGCGTGCGGTGCTGAATGTAGGGCGTGCGTTTGATTGCCCCTGTCGCCACAGACTCAATCCCCGCCACAATCATCGCCCCAACCAGCACCACGCAAGCACGCCCAAAAGCGGTATCAAATTCGCACACCAGCCGCTCGTTACGGGCGAACAGGTCAGGCACATTCTCGGCGGTGGTGTTATTGACCGAAAACAGTGTCCCCGGCACATAGCGTGTGGCAACCAACGTGCCGTCAAAGGGCATATGCACACGGTGGTAATTGGTGGGAGCAAGATAAATCGTGGCAAATGAGCCATCCACAAACGCTTTACCCAGCTCAAAATCCGCCAAAAGTTGCCCCACGTCATAATCTCGCCCTTTGGCTTGAATGAGTTGCCCGTTTGTGATTGCTCCGATTTGGCTGATTTTGCCGTCAGCAGGGCAGGCAATGCCGTCTGTCGTCTCGTCAATCGGTCGCATACCATCTTTTAATTCACGGGTAAAAAAGTCGTTGAAGCTCTCATAATCGTCCAAATCACCACGCTCATATTCTGCCAAATCAATGTTATAAGCCTTGGCGAAAGTGTGGACAAAGGCTTTTTTGATATACGGATTTTGGCTTTTGGCAAGGTAGCCTGCCACTTCTGATAGGGTTTGCTGCGGGGCTAAGTTTTGGGCCAGGGTAAATAGGTTCATGTTCATACCTTTACAATAATTAAAATAACAAATCAACCACGCTATTGTAACGTATTTTGTTAAGATAAGGACTTCTTTATTTTTAAAAGGCGGATAAAAATGTTCAAAAAAACATGGCGCATAAGCTACAATGGCATTGACATCAAGGTGGATAACGCATGGAGCATCTTTGGCGGAACAAAAGAGACCGTTTTTATCAATGGTGAGCGAGTGTATTTATATCAAGGTCAGTTTTTTTCCTTTAAAAAACTGCTGACTTTTAAAAATCCGTTCAACGCTCGAGCAATATTTGGCACAGCTCATGATTTTTATGTCAATGGCACCAAAATCACCATTAAGCTTGGCAATAACGCACAAGGCACGGGCGTGGCGTGTCAGATTTTTATCAATGATGAGTTTTATTATGGCGATGATAAGGTGTTGTTTGCCGATTCATGATTGGCTAATATATTTGCTATAATAACCGTTTTATTTTGCTAAATTTTATGTCAAACACCCCAACCAGTCCCATGACTGCCAAAGAACGCCTATTTCATGCCGTGCTGTTTGAGATTGGGGCGATTGGGCTGACGGTGGCTGTTTTTGCCCTGCTTGGCGACAACCATAGCCCGACCCACGCCACAGGTTTGGCGGTGGCAATCTCGGTGCTGGCGGTTGTGTGGAACATGGTGTTTAATTTTTTGTTTGACAAAGTGGTAACGGGCGAACGCCTTGACCGCTCGCTTGGCACCCGCCTTGTCCATATGGGATTGTTTGAAGGTGGGTTATTTTTGGCAACCGTGCCGATGATTGCCTATGCCCTAGATGTCTCGCTGTGGACGGCG
>NZ_JAAELD010000360.1 GCF_024227015.1 Moraxella sp. | reverse complement strand
TTGGTGGTTAATACCTTTAAAGTTGTTAGTATTTCTTTGTTATTTTTTATAAATACTTTGTTGTATTTTTATGGATTTTTGGGCAAAGTGGACTCATATTATTAGGAAAATTCATAACTTACGGGCAAAATATGATATGATACATCCTTAAAATAACCGCACTGTTGATGGTGTTGGTTGATGTGAATGGACTGCTCATTTGCCAAGAGGATTTGGCTTGGTATTTATTATGACGGATAAGATGAAGACTGATTTTATTGCTGATGCGGTGCAAGCCATTCGCACAGAACAGAGCGCGCTTGATTTATTGATTGAAGAGCTTGATGAGCGATTTACCTTGGCTTGTCAGACGATTTTGAATTGCAATGGGCGTGTGGTGGTCACAGGCATGGGTAAGTCTGGACATATTGGACGTAAGATGGCAGCGACATTTGCATCGACTGGCACACCGTCTTTTTTTGTGCATCCTGGTGAGGCGGGGCATGGTGATCTGGGCATGCTTGTCAAAGGCGATGTATTGATTGCCATCTCCAATTCAGGCGAGTCTGATGAGATTCGCACATTAATCCCTGTGGTTAAGCAGCTTAACATTCCGCTCATCAGCATCAGCCGTGATAAGCGCGGGTTTTTGCCGAAGTCTGCTGACATTGCGCTGACGCTGGGTAAGTCTGAGGAAGCCTGCCCACTTGGTTTGGCGCCGACATCCAGTACGACAGCAACCCTTGCACTGGGGGATGCGCTCGCGGTGGCATTGCTGCATGCGCGTGGATTTACCAGTAATGATTTTGCCTTGTCGCATCCGGCAGGTGCATTGGGTCGCAAGCTATTGACCCGTGTTCAAGACCTGATGCACGATCATAATCTACCTGTCATCAATCAAGATGCCAGCTTGCATGATACGCTGCTTGTCATGACCAGTGGTCGCCTAGGACTTGCGGTAATCATTGATGATGCTGAAGAGGTGGTTGGTGTATTTACCGACGGTGACTTACGCCGCAGACTTGCTGAGCGCACGGATCTATCAGTAAAAATTGGCGACATCATGACGCGTACACCAAAACACACCACCAAAGAGACACGCGCCGCTGATGCATTATCCATCATGAATGAATGTAGTATCGGGCAATTGTTGGTCTTGGATGGCGGAAAGTTACAAGGCGTTCTGTCCATTCATGATGTGGTACAAGCAGGTGTTAGCTAAAAATTGGAAGACGACATGACTCAAGAAATTATCACCCAAAAAGCCGCCAAAATCCGAATGTTGGTGATGGATGTCGATGGCATCTTGTCAGATGGGCAGATCATTTATAGCTCGAATCACGTGGAGACGAAAGCGTTCTATGTGCAAGATGGTGTGGGATTGCAAGCGCTCAAAGAAGCGGGCATTATCCTTGCCATCATCACGGGACGCAGCTCTCCCATGGTGGATCGTCGTGCATACGAGCTTGGGGTGCGTCATGTTATCCAAGGTCGCGATGATAAATTTACCGCGTTATCAAAGCTTGCAGCCGATCTGAATTTGTCTTTGGATGAATGTGCATACATGGGTGACGACCTACCAGACCTAAAGGCGATACGCGAAGCAGGGCTTGGCATGAGTGTACCAAATGGAGCGCCCATCGTTCAGCAGACGGCGGACTATGTAACCACGAAGGCTGGTGGGCATGGCGCAGTACGTGAAGTGTGTGAGCTTATTTTGCAGGCGCAAGGTAAGTACGATGCCTTTATCCAAAAATTTTTGTAGTCTAGTGTGATAGGCATTATTAAATGAATGTACGAATTTTAAGTGTACTTGGCGTAATGGTAATCATGGTTGCCGCTTGGTTTTTTTATCAAGAAGATCCAAAGATTGAACCTACCGTACCCGCCAAGCCTGACGTATCTTATGAAGTGACCGAGATCAAAGCGGTTCAGACGAATGAAGAGACGGGCGAGACTGAGTACACGCTTACTGCGGACTCTCTGGTGCAAAACGCCAGTGGCGAAGATGAGATGCTAGGTGCGGTGATGAATTGGCAACCGCCCGAAGGTGAGAAGTATAGCATCGAAGCTAAAAGAGCTGTTCTCGAACAGTCAACAGGCGATATGGCGCTTTCTGATGGGTTTACTTTAACGCGTGAAGCGGTGGATAATAAACCCAAACTTGTCATCACGGGTAATAAACTATCGGGTAATACCAAATCGCGTATGCTCTCAAGCGATGAACCGCTGACTGTTGTTAATGGTGAAGATCGCTTTAAAGCTCAGGGTTTTAGTGCGAACCTACAAACAGGCGAATACGAATTTAGTAAGATTGAAGTGCTTTACAATTCTGCACCTAGACAAGACAAATCGTTGTTTTAATTTATATTTTTAAAATTTGAGAATAATATGTCAACTTTTAATGTTCTAAAAACTGCTTTGGCAATCGGCGTATTTGGATTACCTTTGGTTATCAGTAGCGCCAATGCGCTACCATCAGATGCTAATCAGCCTATTCGCCTACTGGCCGACCGCGCCACTTATGTGGAACGTACCGGTGTTACGACTTATTCAGGCAATGTCACCATTGAGCAGGGCAGCCTGAAGATCGCTGCTGATAACATCACGCTGAACTTAAGTAACGATCGTAAGATCAGCTCGGCGACTGCCACCGGCAGACCTGCTACCTTTCAGCAAGTCATCACCAAAGAAAAGGGTGTTGCTAAGGGTCAAGCCAACCGCATTGACTACAATGCAGTCACTGGCATCGTAACCCTAACCGGCAATGCAAAGCTTACCCAAGCAGGTTCTAGTTTTGCAGGCAATACCATCCGTTACAGCCTAAAAGCTGGGGATGTTGAAGCGAATGCCGGCGGTGGTCAGCGTGTGGAGCTTGTTTTCCCACCAAGTGGCGGCAGCTCTCAGCAGGGCTTGCGCTGATGGTTGAATAGGGCGTTTTGCCCTATTTTGATTTTTGGGTATGGGGCATCTGTGTGATTAATGATGCTTTGAATGTCAAAACTTATAAGGAAAAACATGTCAAATACGACATTGAGCATGCGTCATTTGGGCAAGCGCTATGGTCAGCGCTGGGTTGTTAAAGATGTGTCTTTTGAAGTGGAGCAAGGTCAGGTTGTTGGCATCTTGGGACCAAATGGTGCCGGCAAAACGACCAGTTTTTATATGGTGGTCGGGCTTGTGCCGATGGATCGTGGTCAGGTAACGCTTGGCGAATTGGATTTGTCCAAAAAAAGCATGCATGAACGCGCCGCTCAAGGTATTGGTTACCTGCCACAAGAAGCATCGATTTTTCGTAAATTGACAATCGAGCAGAACATTCTGGCTGTGCTACAAATGCGCAAAGACCTGAACAAGGACCAGCAGTTTCAAGAGCTTGAGAAGTTAATGGCCGAGTTTAGCTTAGAGCACGTGCGCCAATCTCTGGGGATGAGCGTCTCTGGCGGTGAGCGTCGTCGTTGCGAGATAGCACGTGCTTTGGCAAGCAACCCTAAGTTTATTTTGCTTGATGAGCCATTTGCAGGTGTTGACCCGATCTCTGTTAGTGATATTAAAGACGTCATCAGCACCCTAAGAATGCGCGGCATTGGCGTGTTAATCACCGATCACAATGTGCGTGAGACCTTGTCCATCTGTGAAAAAGCCTACATCGTCTCAGAAGGTGCCATCATCGCAGAAGGCGCGCCCAATGACATCTTGGCGAATGAATTGGTGCAAAAAGTATACCTTGGTAAAGATTTCTTAGTTTAATCAAACTTGAAGATTATAAATAAATGGCAAAAAAATCAACATCTTATGTCTGTCAATCCTGTGGTGCTCATTATGGCAAATGGTCAGGACAGTGTGCCGACTGCGGTGAATGGAATTCGCTGGTAGAGGCACCCGATGTCAGTATGCCACATCATAAGACTATCAAAAAAACCATCGCATCCACATCTAAAACTTCTAATTATGCAGGTGCGTTGTCGGGTGTCATGAGCCTTGATGAGGTGGGTGTTACTGTAGAGACTCGAATGCCGACAGGGATAGGGGAATTTGATCGAGTGCTTGGCGGGGGCTTGGTGGCAGGATCGGTTGTGCTGATTGGTGGCGATCCAGGCATTGGTAAATCTACGATCCTGCTACAGACTGCCACCAATATGGCGGCAAGTGATTCTCTGGCGGGATCGGCGCTATACATCACGGGTGAGGAGAGCTTATCTCAGGTTGCTATGCGTGCCAAACGCTTGGGGTTGCCGACAGATCGCTTAAGAGTGCTTGCTGAGACCAATGTTGATACCATTTGTTTAGCTTTATCCACCGAGCAGCCAGCCGTGGCAATCATTGATTCTATCCAGACATTATTTACCGATGCCATACAGTCGGCGCCTGGTGGCGTGGCTCAGATTCGTGAATCTGCAGCGATATTGACACGCTATGCCAAGCAGACGGGAACGGCGCTATTTTTGGTAGGTCATGTTACCAAGGAGGGTGCATTAGCAGGTCCGCGTGTGCTTGAACATATGGTTGATACGGTACTTTATTTTGAGGGGGAATCTGACAGTCGTTTTCGAATGATTCGCGCGGTAAAGAATCGCTTCGGTGCGGTGAATGAACTTGGTATCTTCGGTATGACAGATACAGGGCTAAAAGAAGTCGCCAACCCTTCGGCGATATTCTTAAGTCGTTACGAACGACCGATTGCAGGCTCGGTGGTCATGGTAAGTCGAGAAGGAACTCGCCCGCTACTTGTTGAAGTTCAGGCACTGGTCGATGATTCGCACGCTCAGCCTAGGCGTATGGCGTTAGGGCTTGACCATCAAAGGTTATCCATGCTCCTTGCGGTCATGCATAGACATGGTGGCATTCACACAAGCGGACAAGATGTGTATGTGAATGTCGTGGGCGGCGTGAAGGTCATGGAGACAGGTTCTGATCTGGCAGTATTGTTGGCCTGTGCATCCAGCCTAAGAGAAAAGGCGCTACCACCACGCTTGGCGGTGTTTGGAGAGGTGGGGCTATCAGGTGAGATTCGCCCTGTGCCCAATGGGCAGGAGCGTTTAAAGGAAGCGATGAAGCACGGATTCACACACGCCATCGTACCTAAGGCCAATGCACCCAAATCTGACAGTTCGCAATTTAAAGGCATTCAGGTGATTGCTGTAGATCGATTGGATGATGCCATTGATCGAGCATTTGAGTTGATTTAGGTAGTATGGCCTTTACATGGTGAAAAGACACAAATAAAAAACAGCTCCGAGGGCTGTTTTTTATTAAATGAAATATTAAGGTCCATCAACGCGCTCAATGATGACATTGCCTGTGCCACGTTGCGTGATGCCGATGGCTTGTGCTGCACCATAAGACAGATCAAGCACGCGATTACCATTAAAAGGACCGCGATCATTTACTTTTACGATGACAGACTTGCCATTGTCTTTATTAGTGACTCGAATATAGCAGTTAAGAGGCAGTGAACGATGGGCTGCGGTCATGGCGTTCATGTTAAAAGTCTCGCCACTAGCAGTTTTTTTACCGTGAAACTGACGGCCATACCAAGATGCCAAACCAGTTTGTTTGAATTTATTGACTGTGTTAGAAGCCACAGCGGTTAATTTTTCTAATACGGGCTCATCTTGTTTAACTGATGAGCCAGATTGAGTGATCAATGGGCTGTTAAAGGTCAAAGAAGAAGGCTGGCGAGCAGATTTGACCAAGCTTGATGCGCCATTATGCTGACGAGTCAATTCACCGAGCACTTGATCGATGTTGACAGCGCCTGTTTTGCTGTCGGCAGCAGTGGCAGATACACTCATGGCTGCGCCAAGTGCGATGCTGGTGCCTAGCAAATACGTGCTAATGTTCTTCATAACTACCTCTTCTTTGGTGTTTGGTGAAGCCCCATCAGGCGATTTCACCGATGTCTATTAGATAGACATTTGTTATTAAACCATCTTAATAACATGGGGATGAATGCAGTAAAATTCAAGTCGCTGTTATTTAAGCCATAAGATAAACTGCATTCTATCAATTAGTGTCTGGTCAAAATGTCTTACACTTCAACTAAACGATTTTATCCAAAAAAGTACAACTTTCATTGCCTAAGTCAAATAATAAATTGATAAGGCAGTGCAGATTTATGGATGTTTTATATGGTAACACCATTTAGATAAATTACAAGTAGATTAAAACCATTAAAATCATATACTTAACTAAAAATATCATTTATTCAGACAATATTTACAAGGTTTTATGATTCAAAAATTGGTTCTGTTGTGTTTTTATTGATTAAATCTCTATTGAACGCGTTTAGATATATTAAATATTTAAT
>NZ_JAAELD010000359.1 GCF_024227015.1 Moraxella sp. | reverse complement strand
GCATGGGCGTGGGTCTCAATGATGTATTTGACCGTCAAATCGTGCCTTGTGATAAAATTGATGAGCTTATCAGCATTATCATGACTTACCCGTCCCGACACAGGGTCATAATCTAGGACAGGGTCAATGATGGCACACAGCTTGGTGTCGTCATCAATAAGTATGTGGCTATACGTCTCAGTCTGTGGGTCCAAAAAAGAATGTACATTCATGTATCCGCTCCTTATCAGTCATCAGTTTGGTTCTTTATAGCATAACTCGTAGGCTCATACAATGCTATTTTAGATAATTCTAAAATAAGACAAATCAATCAAAAAATTTATCATCATGCCAACTTTTCACACCCTACTTGACCGCCTTTTTAAAAAACGCCTAAGTTTTAGCATTTTTGTGCGAATTTGGCTCACCTTTGTCTTGATTACCCTGTTGTCATCGTCTCTTGCCCTATATTATGTCCAAAAAACGGTGCGACCGTCCGCCAAAAGGGTGGTAGAAGACAGTCTCGTGGATACTTCGGTGCTACTGTCGCACATCGTGGCAGATGACGTGGCAACTTTATCAAAAGATGAATTAAATCAAACGCTTAATACCAAACTATCCCACGCCTTTACCAACCCTGATGAACCGCTTTGGTATCATCAAAAATCCAAAAGCACTTACCACATCTATATCACAGACGGCACAGGCGTGGTCATCTATGACAGTCTTGGGGCGAGCGTGGGGATGGATTTTAGCCGTTGGAATGACGTGTATCTGACCTTGCGTGGTAAATACGGGGCAAGAAGTACCGACATCGGGGGTCATTCGGTCATGTATGTGGCAAGCCCGATTGTGTCGGACGGGCGGATCATTGGCGTGGTGTCCGTTGGCAAACCCACCCAAACGCTCATTCCCTACATCAACAAAAGCACCGATGAGATTATTAAGATTATCTTAACGATTATGGCAATCACGCTTGCCACCGCCACGCTCATGGCATGGTGGTTAAGGCGCAGCATAGACAGCGTAAACCGCTACACCAAAGGGCTTGCCAGTACCGCCCCGCCCCATTTTTATCTTGGGCGAGAGCTAAACGAACTCATGGCGAGCATTCACGCCATGAAAGACACCATAGAAAACAAGGCGTATGTGAGCGAGTACGTCCACACGCTCACGCACGAGCTAAAATCGCCCCTGACCGCCATTCGTGCCAGTAGCGAGATTTTGACGGACGAGCTGACAGGTGCCGAGCGTGAGCAGTTTACGGGCATTATCCTATCGCAAACGGACAAATTGACCGCCCTAGTGGATAGACTTTTGACCCTTGCCAAGATTGAACAGCCTACTTTCAAACTTACCATGAGCGATGTTGATTTGGATGCACTCATTCAAACCTGCCTAAATCAGCAGTCGGCAACCCTAAAACAGCTTGGCAGAACCGTGCAATTTGACAAAAGCGGTATCTGTATCCTTGCCGATGAGTTTTGGCTTGCCCAAGCGGTGCAAAACGTCATTGACAACGCCATTTATTATGGCAAAAGTGCGATAGCCATTCATATAAGCCAAACCGAGACGGATACGTTTATCCATATCAAAAATGACAGCGACACGCTGGACGACTTTATCATCAAGCGAGCCTTTGAGCGGTATTTTAGCATAGGCAAATCCGCCCAGCAAAAAAGCACGGGGCTTGGGCTAACCCTTGTCAAGCAAGTGATAGAGCTTCATGGCGGGGCGGTGAGTTTTGGGCAGGATAAGGATAATTGTGTGGTTGTGGTAATGAGTGTGCCACGCTGATTTCACACATTTTCCATAAATCCGCCCCGTTTTTCCATCATTTTTGCACACAGGATTTGTACTATTTGCATAAATTTTCCGTAGGAGTAATTTATGCAAAAAACCTTTACCATCAAACTGTTCATCATCGCTACGCTGTGCTTTTTATTCGGCGTAGGGATGATGTTTATAAACTCTCTAGTTTACGAACGCTCAAATTACCACCAAAGCGTAATGGAGGAAATCAAAACCATGCACGCAGGCGATCAGTTCATGATTGCGCCATTTTTATTGATTGGTGATGCGCCCGTTTTCGCCCAGAGCAGCAGCATCACAGGCACAAGCGATGTACAGGATGACAAATATCGCCGTGGTATTTATCACGCCATCAGCCACCAAAGTAGCCTAGACATCTCCCAAAAATACCAGCCCATCACCCCACCAAAGACCGAAGATGGTGCTACGACACCCGTCAGCCTGATCATCCCCATATCCGATCTTCGCGGCGCAAGCAACGCCAAAATCACCATCAACGGCAAAGAGCATCCGACCAAGTTCAACACTCAAGGCAAATATCATCTATCCTACATCGAAGCCACCATCACCGACGATGCACGCACTCTGGATGAGCCCTTGAACATCCACACCAACCTGAACGTCTTGGGTATCGACAGTCTGCACATCGCCCCGACAGGCGATAATGCTCAAGTTTCATTGGCGGGCAATTGGTCAGAGCCTAAGTTTTTGGGTGATGCACTGCCAAATAATAAACGCATAGACGCCACAGGATTTAGCGCCGATTGGCAGAATGATTTTTTGGCAACTGCCAACACACAAGCCATCATCAGCGCCAGCGAATGTAAGAGCGAGTGCAGTCCCAATCTTCATAACAACCTAAACCATCTGGCAGTGGCGTTCGTTAATACCACCGACACCTACACCTTAACTGACCGCGCCATCAAATACGCACTGCTGTTCTTGGTTATTTCATTTGGTACGTTCTTTTTATTTGAGACCATGAAGAAGCTGCGCATTCACCCACTACAGTACGGTCTGGTGGCGAGTGCCTTATTGATGTTTTATGTGCTGCTGCTGTCGCTTGCTGAACACATCGCCTTCTATGCAGCCTATGGCATCGCGGCAGGTGCATGCGCCTTACTCATCGGGTTCTATACCTACTACGTGCTGGGGGGCGCCAAGCGTTCTGGTGCATTTACGGTCTTATTATCATCACTTTATGCAGGATTCTATTTTATCCTATCGATCGACGAACTTAATCTACTGTTGGGCGCAGTTTTTTGCTTCCTACTGTTAGCGGCGGTCATGTTCATCACGCGCAAGGTGGATTGGTATGCTCTAGAACTAAACCCAATAAAGCTAAGCCAAACCCATCAATCAGAAGGAGATAACCATGCAAACTCATGATCTGATCGGCTTGTCCAAATCTGCCATCATGCGGCATTTTGAAGGCGCGGTAGAGTTTTTGCATTGGCTGTATCTGCCAACATTGGGGCTAATTCTTAGCTTTGACAAGCAAATCTGCTGCCAAGTAAATCCTTTACCAAACCACTAAACGCACCAAAACCATACAAAAATCAGCCACGGGTTTACAAATGTGGCTGATTTTTTGTGCAAAAAAGCTTATAATAGAATAAATTTATCTTGCCATCTGACAAAAAGGAGCAAGCCATGACTGACATGTTTTATCAATTTTTACCTGTATTTGCGGTGACTTTTGGTATTTTTTTGCTGTTTTTCTTATTCATGGGCGTGGGCTATTTGGTAAAAAAACAACCCCTAAAAGGCTCATGCGGCGGTGTCGCCAACCTCATGGGTGATGAATATTGCCAGTTCTGCGGCAACGACCCCAATAAATGCGAAAGCAACATGGACAAGGCAACCAGTGATAAAGCCAAAAGCTTGGCAAAATCTGCATAAAGCTGAATCATGTTTCACGTGGAACACACTAAAAAATAAATCGCCCAAGCTCAAAAGTTTGGGCGATTTATTATGGTCGTTTTACTAAGGTTATTTGGCACGCTGTCTTGTTACTTCATACAACGCCATGCCTGTGGCGACACTAACGTTAAGACTCTGAGGTCGATCAGGATTGTCCGCCATCGGGATATAGACCAGCGTATCGCAATACTCACGCGTTAAGCGTCTCATGCCATCACCTTCTGACCCCATGATGATGGCAACCTTACCCGAAAAATCACAATCATACAAGGGCTTGGCTGTCTCATCTAGGGCGGTACCAAAGACGAACACGCCTGATTTTTTGAGGACATCCAGACTACGAGCCAAATTCGTCACCGCCACCAATGGGATGACTTCTGCCGCCCCGACCGATACCTTAGCGACCGTCGGAGTGATGGAGACGCTTTGGTGCTTGGGGATGATGACCGCATCCACGCCCATCGCACTGGCAGAACGCAGGCACGCGCCCAGATTATGCGCATCGGTGATCTGATCCAACACCAAAAATAACGCATCCGCCTTATCGCACAGTGCCACAAGATCGCTCTCATCATACAGCTTCGGCGCTCGTGCAGACACCACCACGCCCTGATGCTGATGGCTGTCGCACAGCTCGGCAAGCTTGTCTTTGTGCGTCATCTGCACACTCACGCCCACATCTTTGGCAAGCCTCATGATGTCATCATGCGTCTGACTGGTCGCACCGTCTTCGCGCAGCTGCACGAATAATGCCAACGCATCCTGTGGCCGGTGCTTTAATAACGCTGTCACCGCATGAATGCCATAGAAATGTGGCGTGCGATTGGGTTTGGCTTTTGATGAATTTGGCTTGCCCGACTTGTCTTTTTTGAATTTATCGGCGGATTTGGCGAATGCTTTGGGTGCTTTTGACATAAAAATGGGCTTATTAAGAAGGTAAAATCTTTGATATTGTGGCAAATTTATGCCAAATTGTCAAAACATCGCCTGGTAATGGTAGATAATTTTATCCAGCACTTTTGAATGGCAGGCATCATCCCCATTATAACCCTAAATCACCTAAAAATAACCGATGCCGCCCACGATGGTGTGCGTCGCTATCTCACGCATGCATTAAAATTAACATTTCATAAATTGCTAAATCAGCATAAATTGATTATCATAAACCGCCGCCTTTTTACGGAAAAATGTCGCCATGTTGGTATCTCTAAGCCTAAATAATCTTGCCCTAGTCGAGGAAAAAGAAATCAGCTTTGATGAGCGTTTTAACGTCATCACGGGTGAGACGGGTGCGGGTAAGTCATTGATTTTAGATGCATTATCCTTATGCGCTGGGGAACGTGCTGACAGCGGCATCGTGCGTCATGGCTGTGATGAGGCGACGGTTTTTGGCGAATTTGACATCACCAATAACGATGAAGTCACCGCATGGTTCGCCGAGCACGAGCGCGAATTAGAAGAAGACACCCTGCTCATCCGCCGTAAGATCAGCAGCCAAGGGCGTTCAAAGTCGTGGATCAACGGCGTGCCCGCAAGCATCAGCGAGCTAAAATCACTGGGGCAAATTCTCGTCAATATCCACTCTCAGCACGCAGGACTTGAATTATTAAAGCCGCAATTCGTCATTGATTGGCTGGACAAGATTGGCGAGCTCACCACTTTAAAGACCGCCACCAAAACAGCCTATCAGAACTGGCAAACCATCAAAAAACAAGCCGATGACGCAAAAAGCCAATCTGTACAACGTGCCGATCGCATGGCATTACTGTCCGCCAAGCTTGCTGACATCGAACCGCTGCTGTCAGTGAATTTCGATGAGATCGAAAGCGAATATGACGAACTGTCAAACCTTGAAGCCTTGATGACCGAGGCGATGATGGCGGTGAATTTCTTGGACAATGACAGTGATGAGCCTAGCGTGGCAAGTCTGCTGGGCCGTGCGATGCGTATCTGCGATCACAGCGCGGATAAGAGCAAGATATTTAGCGAATGTAGTCAGCTGTTGGCACTCGCCCAAGAGCAAATCATGGATGCCACCGCCAAGCTCTCCGACTATGCCGAACAGTCGCTACCTGACGAAGAACGCCTGCATGAGCTGAACACCCTGCTTGGGCTGGCTCACCGGCTGTCTAATAAATACCACACACCTGTGAATGAGCTGATCGCGGATGCCTCGAACTGGCAAGCCGAACTTGATCATCTGGGTGGTCTGCCCGATAATGATACGCTTGATGCCAAGGTCAATGAAGCCTATGAATCATATTTGTCAGCGGCAGAAGCGCTCGATAATGCACGTATCGCCATCGCGCCTGACATCTGCGAGCGCCTAGAGGCGAGACTGCTGCCGCTTGCTCTGCCGAATGCACGCTGCGAATTTGCCTTCAATGCCAAAGACGAAAGCCAATATAACGCACACGGTAAATACGACATCGCACTCTTGTTCAGTGCCAACGTCGGCATGCCTCTACAGCCATTACACAAGGTCGCCTCAGGGGGCGAGCTGTCGCGCATGGCGCTCGTCATGCAGGTGATGGCAGCAGGTGATGGCAAAGGCAGCCGCCCAACGCTGGTATTCGATGAAGTCGATGTGGGCATCAGCGGCGGCACAGCGCAGGTCGTGGGCGAACTACTTCGCAGTCTGGGCAAACATCAGCAACTGCTCGCCATCACCCACCAAGCCCAAGTCGCTGCCGCTGCACACCGCCATATTCTGGTCTATAAAGACCACGGCGAGCAGACCACCAGCGATATCAGCGTCATCACAGGCGAACATCAGATCGATGAACTGGCACGCATGTCAGGTGGTGTGAACATCACTGAAGCCACGCGCAACCACGTCAAGAGCCTGCTGGCTGATATCGCCCACGCCGATCAGATTGGCGCGAGTGCTGATGCCAACTTAAATAATTAGATAAAAACAACACACACAATGAATAAAAAAACCAATCCAAAAAACCTTGCACATCATTTCTTGTTGGCAAGTCCACAGATGGATGATGAGCGCTTTGAAGATACACTGATCTATGTCTGCCGTCATAATGCCGATGGCGCGTGGGGCTTTATTGTTAATCAGCCCCTATCCATCTCGGTAGGTGGGCTCTTGCACGAGCTGGATCTGCCAAGCTCACAGATCGCCATGAACACGCCTGCCATCAATGGCGGACCGATGCGCCCTGATGCAGGCTTTGTGCTGCATACAGGATTGCCCGACTTCAAATCAAGCTTTGCCATCGGAGAGAATGTCTGCCTGACCACCAGCAAGGACATCCTAGAGCGCCTGTCAGAAGACAGCATGGCGCATTATCTGATGTGCATGGGTTTTTGTACTTGGGGCAAGGGTCAGCTTGAAGACGAGCTTGAAGCTGGAGACTGGCTGATTTGCCCTGCTGATCTACAGATACTGTTCCGCGCACCGTTTGATGAGCGACTGTCCTTAGCTTATGATAAAATCGGTGTCAAACCCACCGCCTTCGTCACCACTCAAGGACGCGCCTAATGACTGACAAACCAACTCTCATCCTTGCACTGGATTTTGGTGTCAAAAAAATGGGTATGGCGCTGGGTAACAGCCTAAGTAAAGATGCACGCCCCTTTGACATCCTAGCGATGAATAACGGTCAGCCCGACTGGGATAACCTGCTTGGCATCATTGAGACTTGGAAAATCGACGAAATACTGGTGGGCTTACCGCTGAATATGGATGGCACGGATTCGATGCTCTCAAAGCGCGCGCATAAATTCGCCCGCCGCCTATCGCATCGCCTTGGCGAACGCAAACACCCCGCCAAGGTCTTCACTTATGATGAACGTCTAAGCTCTGCCGAAGCGCGTTCATTGGCGTGGGAGCGCGGCTGGATGCAGAATGAGCGCGACCCAATCGATGACATCGCGGCTTGCATTCTGTTGGACGGTTATTTTTATGCGCCAGAGCTTGCCCAATATGTCGGCAGCTACCATGACAATCCCACCAAGGGCAAAGACTAACTTTATTTTGACAACATTCACTTAAGACACTCATGACTCATACCGCCACACTCATCGCCCGCACCAAAGAAGCCATCCGACTTGCCAATATTAGCATCTATCTGGGCATAGCAGCCATTATCTGCTTTGGTGTGTTTGGTACATTGGCTAGCATGGCAAGCTTTAAGGACAACGCGCTCATCTATTACGCCTTTCATTACCTGCCTTATGTGCTGATCGGGCTTGGCATTCCGCTGAGTCTATTTCATGCGATGTTCTTGCAGCGTTATCGCATCATGCAAGGCGGAATCTTGGCGACGATCCTACTAACCGCCGTTATCTTGGTCGCTTTTGCTGTTGGCATCTATGTGCTGCATGGTGCAACCACGACTTTCTTTATGAGTGTGTTTTTGGCGATGGTAGCGTGGTTTGCCATGCCGTATGTGTTTCGGGTGAATTTAAAGAAATTTTTAAACTTTTTAGAAGACAAACAAAAAAGCGAAACCAACTCATGAGCGATCATCAATTAGACACCACAGGACTCATCTGCCCAGAGCCCATCATGCTGCTGCATAAGACCATCCGTAAGGCGGCAGGCGGCGAGCGCATCGAAATCATCGCCACCGATCCTGCGACGACGCGCGACATTCCGAATTTCTGTCGGCATCTGGGGCATACGCTAGAGAATCAAGAAACCCTAGCAGACGGCAAATACCGCTATCTGGTCATCAAAAAATCCTAACATGAGCAAAGTCCGCGCCAAAGAGCCTCGCACGCCCACCATCACCCATGTGACGGGCGATCCCGTCTATCTGACCGAATTTCGCACGGCGATGCTGGCACGCGGTCTGTCGGTGCGCACGCGTAACGCCTACATCAGAGACCTAAGATTGTGCATGGCGACCACCGACAAGCCTTTGACGACTTGGGATAAAGCGGACGTGTATCACTGCCTAGAATCTGCCCAATCCCAAGGCAAAAATCCGCGCACCATCTCTAGAATGCTCGCCAGCCTGCGCCAGTTCTTCTTGTGGCAGATTGGCAATGAAGTGCGCCTTGACAACCCCTGTCAAGACATCAAGAACCCAAAAGTCACCAAATCCCTACCCAAGACCTTATCCGAAGCCGACATCACACGCCTACTAGACACGCCAAATATCGCCACCGTGCGCGGACTGCGCGACAAAGCGATGCTTGAAGTCATGTACGCCTGCGGGCTGCGCGTGAGTGAGCTCGTGAATCTATCGCTAGAGCAGGTCAATCTCAACGCCGGCTGGCTACAGATCACCGGCAAAGGCAACAAGACCCGCCTTATCCCGCTGGGTGAATACGCCCAAAACGCCCTACAAGACTATCTCATCAGACGCGGCGAACTGCTGTCAGGCAAGAGCGACTGCCAAGCGGTGTTTCTCACCGAACAAGGCGGCTACATGACACGGCATAATTTTTGGCACATGATCAAAAAATACGCCATCCTCGCCGACATCAACACGGACATCTCGCCCCACACCCTGCGTCACGCCTTCGCCACACATCTGGTCAATCACGGCGCGGATCTGCGCAGCGTGCAGCTACTGCTCGGGCACAGCGACCTATCCACCACGCAGATCTACACCCACGTTGCCACGGCACGCTTACAGACGCTCCACGCTGAGCATCATCCTAGGGGGTAGCGTTGATTGGGTATTTGATGACGGTATTAAACAGCCCCAAATACGCCGTTTTCTTATCAATCCCTGTATATTCAAGGCTAGCATCTTCATAGCGTTTGAATTTATACACCGCATCATTCATCACGCTTTCATCAAACACATTTAAAGACACCAACAATTGAAAATCCTTTTGTGTTAGACCTGTTACTTTGGTAAACAGTTCAGGTTCAAGCTCTTGTATCACATCTTTTAAACTGTGTTCCCGAAAATCACTTAAATACATAAAAATCGGAATGCGAGTGGCAAATTTGATGAGTTTATCTTGAATTTGTTTTCGCAGGGATTTTTGTTCCTTTTCTTCATCGGTTAATGTCTTTTTGTCTTCTTTTGACAATTCGCCATCATTGTCTTTGGCTTTTTCTTTTAAACCTTTGATTTTTTCAGAGCGGTTAATGACGACTTCAATATCATCATTCAAACTTCTAAATTCTTCAATTTTCATCAAAGCGTCCATGACATCTTGATTTTTCATCAGATTTTGCAAGGTAAAATCATCAACATTCACCAGCATTGCCGACTGCCAACGCCTTGCCAGTAGCGTGGCGGTCGTGCCACTCATCGCCATATCCAGCAATAGTTTGGCATCCACCTGCTGCATCGCACTGCCGTCATAGGCAAGCACTGGCAAAAACTGGATAAATTCGGCGACTTTCGTCTCAGGATTGCCCTGCTCAGGATTGAGTTTTGAGGCATAATCGGCAATCTGGCGTAAGGCACGATTTGGCGCAAAATCAAAAACATAGCACTGATGTTTGATGATTTGACCCTCATCATCGCCACGCACCACCCACGGGGTCTGCACCCGAAACGCCGATTGAAAATACGTCTCAGGACTTGACATATTTCTAAGCATAAAAATCCCTGTCCACGCAGGCACACTCACCCCCGTCATGAGCTTGCCACACGACAGCGTAATGGATTTTGTGTTTAAAGGATTGTCGCCAATGGCATTATTCACAGGAACAACAGCGTCCGCCCCCATGCCTGCACTACTGCCTGCCGACACAACAACCTTGTAATCGTGATAAAATTTATTATGGGGAGCTTGTAATAAATTTGCCATGGCAAAACAACTTGCCACACTTGGCAAATACCAAATGGTATGCAACAGGCTATTTAATAAATTCACATCACTAAACGGCATGGGCGGTTTGGCATTGCCTTGTTTTAGATTATGAATTATCATCTCGTCTAGATTATCACGGATTAAATCTAGCCATTTTTGCACTTCATCTTGATGTTTGAACTTGGCATTGTTGCCTGTGCCGTCCGCCTTAAAAAACTCACCCAAATCAAACTCATTAAATTCCCCGCCTGTGGCGATTTGGCGGATATGCTCAGGCAATTGATAAGTCAGCAACATCATCTGTGGCAATGACAAATAAGGATTATCGCCCCATACTTCTTTGTGTGGGCTATTATCCCATTCTAATTTGGCTTTTTGTTCATCGCCATAAGTCCAGTTAAAAATCTGCTCTTCAATAAATTCGCCACTGGCAATCGCTCGAAATGGCGTACCTGATAAATACAAATAATGCTCTGTGGTAATTGGCAATTCATTTTCATCAAAACTTTCTACGTCAATTTCCATTTCTTGATATTCATTTTGCATTTTTGCCAATTCATCATCTTTGGCAAACAATCCTTTGGCACTATCACGCCACGCCCCAAAATGATATTCATCAAACACAACACAATCCCAATTCATTGCGTGAATTTCTTGGTTTTTGGCTTTGATATTACCAAACTTATCTCTACCCAAAACATCTTGAAAAGACGCAAAATAGACCATCGGGCGAGTTTTATCATAGTTTTCTAGCTTGAATTCACTATCACGGCTGATAAATTGCCAACCATTAAAATCGCTGTGCGTGGTTAAATCTTCCTGCCACGCATTTTTGACCGCAGGTTTAAAGGTTAAAATCAGTACCTTTTTCCAATTCATCTTTTTGGCTAATTGATAGGTAGCAAAAGTTTTACCAAATCGCATTTTGGCATTCCATAAAAAATGCGGTGTGCGGTGATTGTTTTTATCTTGTTTAATCGCATTAAAATAATAAGCGGTTTTATTCACAGCGTCTAATTGCTCTGGACGCATTTTAAAATCTTGTGTGCGTTGCCGTTCAAAAATTTTGGCTTTCTTAATATTTAAAATGGCGTTTTTGACAGTTTCAATATTACATTCAAACCATTCGCCTGCAATGCGCTTAATGCCCATTTTCTTTAATTCATCAAAAACAGCAAAATCTTTAAAATAACTGCCATCATCTTTAATCGCCAAAGTTTCAAATTCCAATTTCCAGCTTTGACTTGGGGTAACGGTGGGATAATGCTGTTTCATTCGCTGGCTTACCGTTTCTTGGGCGGTATAGCCCACTTTAAGACAATTTGGATAACGGCTGTCTGAATAGACATAAATTTTTGGGGCGTGGATTTGGTTAAAGGTTGTTGGGGTCATTTTTTATTCCTATTTGGTAAGGTGCGTACCACGCACCCGATCATATTACTTACTCAAATGGTGCGTTATACGCACCTTGCGACTAATATTATTCGCCACTCTCCAAATCCAACTGCGATTGTGCGGTCTTTTTACCACGAGATTTTTTGACTTTTTCGCCTGTACCGTTATCCATTGGGCGTATCATACTTTCAATAAAGTTGATTTCATCTTTGGATAAGCCATATTTGGCATAAAGCTGTTCATCTGTCCACGCACGGCTAAAATCTTGCATTGGTACTAAAGCATAAGTTGCCTTTGTGGTATTTTGAGTATTTTTAACCAAAGTAACCATAAAGTGAAAAAATTTTGTACTCATATAGCTCATTACATTATTGCAAACATCTTCACTTTCAAAAGTGCCAACAACTAAATAAG